>NC_014303.1 GCF_000196895.1 Halalkalicoccus jeotgali B3 | reverse complement strand
GTTCCTCGCGACGCTCGGCGCGCTTTTCGACAAGTTCCTCTCGGCGCGCTTCGAGCTGGCCGCGTCGGTTCAGTTGCTCCCCGAACGCCTCGCGGTTGATCGCGTCCCGGATCACCTCGGATATGCCACCGTGGCCGCGCTTAGCCTTAACGGCGTCCTTGGCGACAGTGAGCACATCCGTCCCGACGAATGAGGTTTCGTTCGGGTCGGCATTGTCGTCCATATCCGTCGCTCCGTTCGTTTCCGCGCTGTTCGCCGCGTCTGCATCCGTTTCGTCTGGTTTCGTCATTCTTCCGTGTCGATGAAAATATCTCGCCTCTTGTCCCCGAACCCGGAAGACTCATACGACCCGGCGCCGTAGAACGGAACACACCCAAGTCAGGTGTGTGCTCCGTAGGAGGGAGCTATACTTTGCTGTTGGCGGGGTGCTTGGTACCACCCCGTCGCTGTCATCTATTCCATAGCTTTAGCTACGCTTGCCAGTGCGCCCGGATAAATCCTCGCGTAGGTACTGGCGTCGGCGCTCGCCACGCGATCGCGTCCGAATCACCTCGCCCGGCTCGGTAATGCTGTCGGTCCTATCAACAAGCTTGGAACTGCTATACTAACCGGGTACGGCAGTGCCGGGCTCTATATTAATCTACTGGCAACATAGCATTTGCATGCCGGGTTACATATAATAAGAGAGGAAACGAACCGGATCGGTGGGTGTTTCCCGGTGGAGGGTATCGGGTTGATGTGGAGGCCCCAGAGGCCGACTCTGGTAGTCAACAACCGCGTCGGATTCTGGGCCTCATTCAATCAGCTACGCGTATGAACGTCATCAACAACTACGCCTGGTTTCCAGGTCCGATGGAACGAGAGCAGTATTGGCTTGAGAATATTTACTATGTCGTCCGGATCGTCTATGTCGTGATTCTGATCGCGGGGACGCTGTCGGTACTGGGGGGAGTATAGCAGCACGGGATACGGCCTCGGACACTCATCCAGAGGCCGACCCTGGTAGTCAACGATTGAGTGTTGAGCCCACGCCCTGTTAAGACTGCCGAAGAAAAGTCAAGAGCGTCCAAGCACCCACCACTTCGCTCGTTGCCAAATCGGGGCATCTCGGCGCTCACGCTCCCGCTGCTGTAACTCACGCTCGCGCTCAACGTGCTCAACAAGCTCGCCCACATCCTCCTGTCTGGCATTGACCGCACGGAGCTGCTGCTGAGCCTCCTTGTGCCGAGCTTCGAGCGCGTCATAGTCCATACCCTTACTCAGTAACTCCCGTACAGCGTCTGAGCGGTTTCCGTCGTGCTCAGCCTCCGCGATGCTGTTGAGTGAGTCAATCGTCTCACTGGATAATTTGATCGTAATGCTCTGCATTACCGGTGTGTTACGATCGTAGTACCAAGTAACACCGTCAGCCAGCCGTCAGACTCCTGTACGACTGATTTCGACTGGAGATTTTAGACAGCTGACTGATGCACGAACTCACTCAGCCCCGACGGAGCATCCTTCGGGGCGTCCACGCCACACTCCTCGATCCGAGCTCATGCTTCAGGACCTTTCCATCTTTTTCGAGTTCTCGGAGCTTGCGGTCCACTGCTTGCCGAGTGCAGCCGATCTTATCGGCCACCTGCTTCGCGGATTGCGGTCTCGTCACTCCATCCCCTCTCCCGAGGACACCGAGAACCCGTTCTTCAGTGACCTGTTCAGCGTACCGGCCGTTTTCGGCTCGCTCGCGTTCCATGGATGGATGTACTCCTCTCTACTATATATACCTGTTGCTCATTAGCAATAGGTAGAGACACACCCGCTCTTCGGGGCGATTGAGGACGGTATGAATGGTCGCCCGCCTGGTTGCACAGGCGAGCGGGTGGGTCTCAGATCAAGAACCCATGTCCACGAAACAAGCGAACACGAAAGAAGATATCGACACGTCGAGCCCGAATCACAGGCGCTCACGTCGCTTCTATCCGCCACCGTTATCGATAAGTTGTCGTGGCACTACGTAGCAGACGCACACCCCGTACTGCTCCCGGGGGCGTGCGACTCGTTCCGACCCGCGGTACCGAACCGCGTGAGGAAAATTGTGTTGTCACAAGAAGGCAGCGCGAGTCTGTACATGGACTCTACTGTCTGCTGACGGGGGTCCATCCACCCAAGACCTCCGGCGGCGGCATCGTCGCAATCTCCAATGCACTACAAATAAGTCCCTGTGGCATTGAGTCTCATTTGCACACACCCGGAAGGTGGATGGCCTGTGAGGGAGTGTGCACGCTTAGCGGGACGGTCCCGCGAGTTCCCACGGTTCCACTGAGTCGGTGGGCGGCCCAATACCCCGGACCGCTCCACCCGCTCGTTCCTCAATCGTGTTACGCTCGCCGTCGTCCTCAGCGACCGATTAATTGATGTGTCAGTGGATCCTGAGAACCAGTCGCACCCCCGGGACCAGCGTCGATCACGTCGTTGGGTCCCTTCCAGGGGTGTTCACGTTGTGTCAGGGGCTCCACGCAACCCCATGAAATCCCGCGAATCCACAGACCACACGCCGACGTGACCCCACTACTCGGCACCCCATTGCGGGGTGTCCGCGTCGGCATCGTGGTCGGACCGACCACGGCCCGACGGCAGTCCGCCGTCGGCGTCAGCTGGCCTCAGGTCGTCGATCCCCCCGAAGTCGCTCTTATCGATCCGCCAGCCCGCTCCCGAACAGTCCAAACACGGGCGATCGCCAAACACGCGTCGCCAGTCACGGGACACATGGCCGTCGCCCACACAGTCGTCGCCACGCGGACACCGTGGCTGACTCATCCGCTGGCCTCCGTCTCCTCGATAATCTCATCCGGGTCCTGAGAGGACACCACGCCCGTCCACAGTGCGATCAGGTCGGCGCGGTACTCCTCGCCCTCGGAGGTCGTTACGACCGCCTGAGGCCGCTGTGAGCCGCCCAGCGACGACTGGATCATTCGCTTCTGCGTGTCCGGATCAAACCACCACTCCGCCGCCCGCTCGATCCCCAGCGCTTCTATCAGGTCCGGCCTCTCGCCAGCCCGATCCCGAAGCTCCTCGATCCGCCGGCGTAAGTCCTCCCGGTCGTCACGGCTCATGGCCGGCCGATCTCCCTTTCGAGGTCGGCCACCGTTTCGGCCATCTCCTCTAATTCGCGATCTTTCAGATAACTCCGTTTTGTCCGGAGATGGGTACTTATCGCTTTGATGTACTGAATCCGGATACGTTCGTGCTCCGCGTTCCTTATTCTCCCGTTTAATCGCGACTCTGCCATCTCTATCATTCGATCGCACGTTTCGATGCCGCTTACAATATCCGATATTTCCGCGTCTTTGCCGCTCGTATCGTCTGAAATGTCTATATCGTGTGTTGTCATGAGTTGTTTTTTGCCTGAGAGCGTCCCGGCGTGCCGAACACGCCGTTCTCGGGGGGTTTCTGGAAAAACGTCGAATCGGCTCTTAGTCCCGGATTTGCGTGCAAGGAGGTCTCTGCGGCGGTCGGGGGTGTTACGGCGTGGATGGAGGGCCGAAGCGTCACGGGGTGAAATGGGGCCGATATGGCGGTCTGAGTGTCGCTTACGTGGCGGTCATTCGTCGGCGGCCTCTCGCCACCACTCAGGGGCGTGCTCGGCCAGCAGTTCCGTGGCCCGACGGTCCCCCCGGTCCGGCTCCCATGCACGGTTGCCGTGGAGCGACTGCGTGTTGAGTGAGCCAACCCGGAGGTCGTCGCCCTTGTGCAGGATCGCCGCCTGTCTAACGCCCGTCAGGCGGTCCGTGCGCTCGATCTCATCCGGAGGGGCGAGGAACCACACTCTCTCGCCAGCGACCCGGACGCTCCGTAAGGGGAGGTACGAATCTCGTTTTCCTCGCCGCGAGGCCGGCGTCTCATAATCCAGTGAGAGGGCGAGCAGCTGGTCCGCGAGGTCGTCCGTCGAGAGGTCCGTCTTCGGCGCCATCGACGAGGCGCTGAATGGCTCACCGTGTTCGCTCGACACCTGAGCCGCGTATCGGAGTAGTTCGGCGTCGGTGTGACGGCGGGCGCTCGCACTCATCGGTCGCCCTCCCCGTCCGTGCTCTCAGCGTCGGCGTGAGCCTCACGATAGGCCGCCAGCGTCGGCGCCCCGACCCGATCCGGACCGACCCGCTCGGTGTCCTCGTTGCTCTCGGTGTCGCTCTCCGTGTTCGCGTCGGTGTCGTCCGTGCTCCCGACGCCCTTCACGGGGGAGAGAGCGGTCAGCGTCCCCGTGACAGGCGACGCCCGCCGGTGGCTCTCAGTTGTCGGGCTCTCCCGGTCGGGTTCGGTGTTGGCTTCGGTGTCGCGGTCGGCGCCGATATCGAGCCCCGCCAGCTTGCCGAGTCGGCCGGGGTTGACGCTCGCGAGCGTGGCGAGTCGGTCGCTCCCGATCGCCGTTTCGATCGCTCCGGGCGGGCTCTCCCGGTCGGGCTCCGTGGCCGTGGCCGCGCTCTCTCGGTTGCCGACCGCTCCCGGCTCTCGGTCCGGAAGTGTGCCATCCGGGAGGACCACCGGACCGACGATCTCGGCGCCACCGTCCTCGCCGAAGTCGATCCACACCGCCCGCCCCGTCTCTGGATCGAGCCCGCGGACTGCCGTCGGGTGGTTCCCCGGGGGACGTGGCGCGTCCGGGTGGCGCTCGCGTCCCCGGTTCGCGTCCATCTCATCCGGGGTCCGACGGACGACGACCGACGCGTTCGGGGTCGCGTTCGTGGTTATGCTCGATTCGTCCGTGTTCGATCCGTTCAGATATCGCATATTGGTGGCCATTTGCATGACCTATCCAGATAGAGTAGAGTAGAGTTAGTCATTCGTTCAAAAGATGGGGTGGAAACTTGACGTTCCCAAATGTCACAGGTCGCCGAGACGAACCTGATGTTGCTCGATGTAAGCACTGATCCCGGCGCGGGTGGTCTCCCAAACCCACGCGCGCACCGGAACTGAACACACGGATGTCTGATTCGCGCAGACAGGTCGGTGTCGCGCGCCCGACCCCGAATCTATGACGGACCAAATCGAGGCCCCTGTGGACCAGATCTGTCGGCTGGCCGTGGCTGATCGCCAGCGGCCAGCGCGGGGAGGGGAGGGCGGAGCGCGCGGCACCTACGCGTCTCTAAGGGATTCTAACGTATAAGTCTTTCGATACTTTAAATAGGATTGAATCTTGCCTTATATAGTATTAGTGGTGAGATAGGGGAGCCTGCGGCGTGACAGGGCGCTGACAGACTGCGCGCGTGTATAGACTCGCTGACATGAGCAGGCGGGGTGGCCGGCCACCGACCGCGTGGCCGGACCGGCCACGGGCCGACACCGCCCGGTGTCAGCGCTCCGTGGCTCGCGTGGCTGGCATAGCGCCGTGGCTCAGCCCCGAAGCCACAGCGCGCCGCTGGCGTGGCCGGGCGACGAAACGAGTAGTATAGCACTCGGAGAGACGACGGTGCTCAGGAACGCACACAGCGCCTCTGCGGCTGACGGCCAATCCACTTTTGATTACTGCACTAATCAAAAGTAGATCCGTGACTCAGGCGATCCCCCGAAACACGAATCGATAGACTGCGGCCTGTGTCATCCAACCGATACCTCCGACGTATCCTTAATCCGATACGAACTACTCCGGCAAGAAAGAGTGATAACAGCGATCCCTGCAAATCTCGAGCCCACCTTGCACACGCAAGGATGTACAGGTGTGTGCAATAGCTGTGCGTGAGACGCCTCTCACGGGGAGACGATGGTTGAGTAGGGTTAAACCCCTTACAGAGAGGAGAGTCCCCAGAGAGGGCTATGTGATAGGCTCAGAGAGACCACAGCGACGGACTGAGAGAGGGAGGACAGAGAGGGGAAGGACAGGACAGGGCAGAGAGGACAGACAGTACTGAACAGGACTGAGGGAGACGGGGAGCAACAGGGATCTGCTCACGCTACCCCGGGGGTTCGGGTGGTCAGTCCACCCACGCGCCGGTGTCGATCCGTCCGAGTCACGTCAGCCCCAACCTGTCCCGTTCGATCCAACAGGACCGAAACGAACGAACCACCCGTTTCGACCGGACGCGAGCAACAGGATCAGCCCGACGCGACAAACCACCGACAGGATAAATCCGTCCTACCGGCGGCAACACGACCCCGGGGAAGCAACAGGAACGGTCCGAACGCAAATTTGTATTCGGTAGATCAGCCCGACGCGACAAACCACCGACAGGAGCACCCCCGTCCGAACCACCTTTCTCAGACCGACGCAACCGCTGTTAACGGCCGCTACAGCTACGCTACTACTACTACTACTACTACTACTACTACTACTACTACTACTACTACACTACTACTACACTACTACTAGACGACCAAATACAAATTTGGGTTTGGAAATACAAATTTGTATTTGGGTAGACCGTCGGCACCACTTCTAGATCTGGTTAATAACGCTGAGAAGTAAGTTGTTAACTCACTCGTCGGGGTTGTTCGGTCGGTTGTCCTGAGTGTCGCCGGAGCCGTCGCCTATCAGCTCCGGCTCCGTCCCCGGCTCCGTCTCTGTCGCGGGCTCTCGCTCCCGGTAAATCTCCTCTCGGTCCCGAAGCGGGGTTATCTCGCCGTCCCCGCCGGTACTCTCGGTGGATTTGAGCGCCGTCTGATTACTGTCCGGTGGATTGTAGGTGTCTCCGGGATCCCCGTCGCCGAAGGCCACATCCGGCACATCTGGATTCCGGAGCTTAAGGTCCTGTATGACACCTTCCGGTTCCCGCCCGGCGCTCGCGGCCACCTCTTTGAGTCTCCCGTTACCGGGGTCGAATCGCATCCCCTTGACCCGTAACCAGTATTCGAGCGATTCGAGCTTGGCTTCATACCGTTCCTCGCGGGTCGTGAGACTGTTGAGCTTGGTGTCGAGGGTGTCGATCTCGTCCCCGAGGGCGTCGATCTCCCCCTCAAGCCGGTTCGTCACTTCGCGCA
>NC_014302.1 GCF_000196895.1 Halalkalicoccus jeotgali B3 | reverse complement strand
GTACGTATCCACTATTAAATTTACTTACCGCAGTTGCCGCTAGTGATAACGCAGGTGAGCGACTTAGCAATTCTCAGATGAATTGATAGTATATTTTCAAGAAACAGAGCTGTAGTCTCATTCAGTATTGATTAGATTTACATCCTATTATCCTATATTGGAGATGTGCCAATCTCGACTGATAGTGAAGTATGGAAACAAGGGGAGGAATCAACCCGATTGCACAAGAGAGTCCTTGCATTTTTACGAGACCACCCTAACCAAGCATATCGACAGGGAGAGATTGCTGATGAAGTGTTAAACACTACTTTTGCTATTGGTGAAGAACGCGAACGGATACAAGCAGAATTAACCGACGAAGAATATAACGACCGGTACCATGAAGATGATTTACCCGGCGGCGGCGACCACTATCCACTGGCGAATACGATAGTTTTACAGAAAATCTCTTCTGTGCTTGGCAAGTTAAGAGATTACGACTTAATAGCGGCTCGAAAGGTAGACGCTGAACCATTTGACCTCCCCGAAACAGAGACCGTTATCGTCTACACCTACGATGAGGACGTGGATTACCAAAAGTAGCCACAAAGCTGGATAAAATATGCTCACACGGATTGTGACCATGTAGTCCCCCATATACTGGATTTCGGATAAGTGCTCAAAATATCACTCTTCATGGAGCCTCAAATATTCATAGAAGCAACAGATTACCGCTCAAGAAGGATTAGTCTGACATGGTGGAAAGGGCATAGTTAGAGATACTGTCCATTGACAGGCCTATCAGACGCCGTAGAATGGACACGGACACGGAGCGACGTGGCAACCCATGAGAGAGTAACGTGGTGTTCAATGCGCGAACCGTCGCGAACGTCGCCGGGAGTAGCGACATGAACTAGCGCCAAACACCTTCATGGACGCCAGTTGTACGTCGTCTATGGACGACACGGCGCGAGACCTCGCCAAGGACATCCATCAGTTCCTCAACGACGTTGATAACCCACAGGCCGTCTACAACAAAATGCAGGCAGGCGAATTTGACGAAGCGTTTGCTATGATGGGACTGACGCGAAACCAGGCCGAATCAATCGCTCGGAGTTGGCATACTCGCATTCGAACTATCCTTCGGCAAACAGTACGAGATTGATTAGAAGTGGGAGTATTCCCGAGGTTTTCTTTGCTACTAGTTTCAGTGTCTAATTCATGGCTGAGATGGGTGGAATTCCAGATGACCGTTGTGGATACAATTTGCTAGAAGACGGTACTGCAGACTTCCCAGTAGGGGATTGTGCGCAGGACATATTAGAAAATTTTCATCTACAGCAGGATGGAAGCGCTTGTTGCTGGCGGGAGACGTGGAAAGATACTGACCAATGTATATGGCATGCCAGAGTTGAGGACAAACCCCTGAAGAAGCTAAAAGCTGCTCGTACAAACAATCCAGAACAATTAGACGGGGCATATCTCGTCGGCGTGGAAATAGCTAGCAGCATTTCATTTCATGGGTGTGGATTGAGAGCAGCTATTTTCAAGGATGTTACTCTTCCAAGAGCAGGATTCCATGACGCTAGCCTTCGCCACGCACAGTTCCATCATGTTGAACTTCCTGAAGCAGAATTCCATAATGCCGACCTCTCCTACGCACGATTCCAGCATGTTGAACTCCCTGAATCAGATTTTTATAATGCTGAACTCCTTTTGACGGAATTCGACAATGTTGTTCTTCTTCTCGCAAAATTTCGCAATGCTAGTCTTCCTCGCGTAGATTTCTATGATTCTAGACTCACTTTTGCAGAATTTTATGATGCGAAGTTGTTTAATGCGCAATTCCGCAGCACCAATCTCTATCGAGCGAAGTTCCAAGGCGCTAATTTCTCTGGTGAGGACCCTCCTATCCACTCTCTTGGTGGGACTGACCATTCTAGCGCAAAGTTCCATGATTCTGACCTACTTCATGCGGATTTTCGTGGTACTCAACTCTCTAACGTGGTGTTTTGCCACTCGGATATCTCTGGAGGTGATTATACTGACGCTGACGCTAGAGATGCTGATTTTAGTCATGCAACACTTCATAATGCGCTTTTCACACGCACTGATTGTCGCGGAGCGACATTTACCAATGCTCTACTTTATGAGACGGTTTTTGCAGATGCTCGGATTAACTCGCAAACGACATTCTATGATTCAGGCGTTTCTCGACCAGTGGTTGTCTATGAAAAAAACCCACATGCTTTGGAAGGATTGTCCATGGATACTCATCCACTAGAAGCCGCTGAGTGGGTATATCGGCGGCTTGAAAAGCTACATGATGAAAATGCACTTTCCGAAGAAGCCCGCAAATTCCACATTAGCAAGCAGGAAGTACGACGAAAATATCAATATGAATTGGAAGATTACCCACAATATGCCATATCAACATTGCAATGGCATGTAAATGGACACGGTGAAAGCATTTTCCGGATTTTTCGTTCTGCGGCGATACTCATTCTTGCCTGTGGCATTCTATACCCATTCGTTGGCGGCATTGGGTCATCAAGTACTGGTACAGTGTATAGTATCCCTCTCACGTTATCTCGTATCGCTAGCCTTGATGGCGCAGCAACCTTGCTCCAAGGAATTTACTTTAGCGTCATCACGTTCACGACGATTGGATACGGCGACCTATATCCGATAGGCGTAGGGTCAAAGGTGCTTGTTGGCTTTGAATCGTTATCTGGTGCAATCCTCATTGCACTGTTTGTATTCGTTCTTGGTCGGCGTGTTGCTCGTTGAATGACTGAGATTTTCGGCAAAACGCTGGACGCTGAGTTTTTCATGGGAATTTCGGCCCGGAAATCGCAAAAACGCTGGACGCATTTTCTGTGTACGGATTGAGAGTGGGTAGTCCCACCGCGCGGACGAAAATCCGGAGTGCTCGACACACACGCCCCATTTGGCGCGACTTTATCAGAGAGCCAACAGAAAGCCTCACAAGCGCCGTTAGTTCCAGACGATGAATGACACATCAATCATGCTTCGGCCACTGAGAGAGCCAACAGAGACCGTAGAATGGCATTGGCGGTATAACAGCCCGAACGAGACCCGCGAGAATCCCCGCTGAGGAATGGGCATTGAGGAGTGGCTAGTCTTCGGTCGCCCCGAAGGGGTAGCGCGCCAACCTTGATTGCACTCCAATCCCCGCTGGTATAATCCATACGTACTACTTCCGTAGTATTCCGTACTGGAATTATAGGGGCAGATAATGCTAATCGCAAGACGGGGACGTGGTGGCTTTCACCAATCCACTTTTGATTTGTGGACTAATCAATAGTAAATTCTATAGTCATACTTTTGGCGACTGGTAGCTTATTATCTCTACGGCATGTGCCCCAGTTCGCTTGAAACAGCTGGCAAGGACAAGGACCTTGCAACTATCATTGGCCTCTATGTATTAGAGGAGCTTACATTGGGGCAGGCAGCAGAACGGTTAGAGATATCTCGATTTGAGATGAGAGAGATACTGCATGAGGGTGGTGTCGAACTTCGTCTTGGTCCGAAAGACATTGATGATGCGTCTTCTGAAATTGACGTAGCTCTTAATCTTGAATGAGTGGCCGTCTCCCCCAAACGACAGTGTTAGATGCTACTGTCTTGTCTAACTACGCTACATCGGGTTCTGTTGAATATCTAATTGATATACTACCTCGTGCAATGGTAGTCACTACAGTAAGAGAGGAGCTTCAACAAGGATATAACGCGGGATATGAATTCCTTGGAGACGCTCTTGACCTCATAGTTAGTGACAAACCCGATGACGAATACGATATACGCGATAATACTGTTATACATTTGAAAAGAATTCACTCAAGCAGAGAGAAAATAGACAGTAATCTAGACCCAGGAGAAGCAGATTCATTGTACCATGCTCTAATAAACGGAAGAGTACTTGCTACAGATGACAGAGATGCACGACAATTAGCAAGAGAGCTTGATGTTCCCGTCACTGGTTCACTTGGTATTCTTGTTCGGGGTATCAAGCAAGACAAGATAACGGTCTCAACGGCTAACGAGTGGCTTTCGGAATGGCAAGACGCTGGATATCACTCCCCAGTAGACGACATGAGAGAATTATCTGACAAGTATACGGAGTAAGCAGACTGCCCTCCTCTAGACTAACAGTGCCGACCACCTACCGTAATCCAGCCGTCGCGCGGCGGGACCACGCTCTGGCGGGGGTAAGACAATCGAAGTAATGGAGCGCAACCATTATCAGGATATACTACGAATCTATTGATGCATTAGGGTGGGCTCCCAGATTCAGGGAGTCCCTCCGACTACACCCAAGAGAGTCATCGCTGTAACGAGTGAGACCATTGCGCCCATCAGTAGATGAAGCACCCTCGTTCCTAAGAGCAGTTGTTCGAGCTTTTCTCGCCGCCCACACTCACAATCATTGTCTACTTCGTCTGATTTGGTCATCGTTGGCACTCATCGCCGGTGGAATCCCAGGTGCATTAGGGTGGGCTCCAACCGACATCTATTGTTCTACACAGCCAGGAATATAAAACTAAGGAATATAGGGGTTTGGACCCACTCAAACCCCAGAATTATAGTAACAGTAATAGCAATAACTATAGTAATCGTGATAGCAAGATAATAAGACAACACTCACAGTTTGCTGTTACTCGTTGAGACTACAAGGCCTATTCATCAGGCATTCCGGTCAACCACCACTTGAACCGCGTTGCAACCCCCGCCTTGTTCTTTCGTTCGGCCATCGTTTGCTCGCGCTGGATGGACTCGACTAGCTCCGTGTGTTCCTCGCGCTGCTGCAAGATGAGTTTCTTTTCGTTCTGTAGTCGCTGAACTTTATTTTCAAGCTCCTCGCGTTTCCGTTGCAATTCTACTAGCTCCTCATTCCGGTCTTGATGGTCGTCAATGATAAAACGAATGACGGCACTCTTTGATTGATGGTCGCTGCTGTCCCCGACTTTTGACTCAACCCATCGGGCTTGTTCCTCCCTCAATGAAACCGTCATTTGACGCATACAATGGGTATTGCATGGCATTGTCTTCAACTCAATGGCAGACAGGCGTCAGCCAGGCGTCAGACATTAGTAGACAAGGTCTCTACCTCCCGAATTCCGAGGAATTGAGGACACATCTTTAAGTGCCAGGGGCGGAATGTCTACGATAAGCAAAGCTAGGCAACGTAACCGAAAGGCGAGGACGGCAAAGCGCCTCACCCACTGCCAGAAGCAAGATTTGGTACATCTGCTTCTTGGTAGGGTTGGTGCTTATAGTTTACCCCTTCGGGGAGCCGTGGCTTTGCTCAGCCAACTATGAGCCACACAAGCGACATTACGAGCGGAGATGGGACAGACACCGGCGAAACCATCGAGGCCCAACAGCAGGCCATTGACGACCTTCAAAAGCGGATAGAGGAGTTAGAAAAGGCCGTCCAAACACGGACGGAGAGATATACCATCCTCCGCGACATTGTAACCAAAAAAACGGACTTGGATAGCGAGACAATTGATGAACTCGTCGAACGCCAGTTGGAGAGTGATGACCGATGACGGCAACTGTCGAACAGCTACAGACCGAGTACGACAGCATATGGGAAGCGGTCGCTGAGGAACGTCGAGCGAGAGAGAAGCTTGAAACCGAGAACGAAGAGCTTCGAGCCGAACTGGAGAAACAGGACGAACAAATCGAGCAGAACGCCGAACACATCGAACAGGTAGACGCCAAAGCCGAGAACAACAATGACGGTTGGTCACTCGACCATCGGCCAACCTCCGAGACCGAACATCTCGACGCGCTATGGCTAACGCATACTGAGGAGGAGATACCCGACCAACCTCTCGGACGCATTGTCAACGGCGCGCGGAGCAAGGCTGACTCAAATGCAACGGAGATTCGGGATATTGCATTGGACCGCATTGACCCCGACGATTACCTCGAACGGACTGGCGGGATGGACCCCAACGAGATGATTGACCTCCATCGCCATCACCAAGTTCAAAAAGGGGATTCAATTGCGGACGGCCCGTTCTCAAACGAAGCGAACACGGCGCGGGCTGCACTGTTATTCCCACGGCTGCGGGAAATGTCACGCGGTCTCCAAGGCGGAGCACGGGAAATCTGCGCGAAGGACCTCGCAGACGAAATACGTCGGTCGTTTGCCAATGACCCCGAAAGAAAAGCCGAGCTTGCTGACCCTGCCGAGAATGCGAACACGGCCCAACGTATTCTTCGCCGCTGCGCGAGGTTTGGCGGTGACCTGATGCACTTTGACGTAGCCGAGAATCGCCTGTTGATAGACGCCGACGAGTGGCGAGAATACTCGAGGAAATCGCAACAAGCATTCGACGGTGAGACCGACCCTGACGCCGAGAACGTGATTGGCGGAGGGGACACCGAAAGTTACAGCGTCGTAAACAACGACCAGAGGTGACCGTAAGATAGGCCACAACCCACCTAGGGACGTCACAACACCAATGACGGAGGGTCGGATTGTTCCGACCCTCCCGATGGTTGTAAACTAGGTCTAGTTACTGTGGGGTACATCCACTACTTCGTTAATACTTCTAGTTAATGTAGTGCTGTAGGCGTTCTGAGTTGAGATTTCGGGCTCACAGCTAGACTCGAACGCTTCTTACGACGCTGTAAGTTTCGTTGGTTCCGTCCTATCTTGTTTGGTCCGTCCTGTCTCGTCCTGCTGCTAGCTGTCTTGTCCCATCACACTCCATCACGGTCGGGATGTGATGCTCAATGTCGGGTTCGGGAGAAACACTGCTGCCGTTATCGTCTCGTCAACCTTGTTCAACGTCTGGTTGGTTTCATCCAATTGTTGAACAAGGCTCTGTCACTCTATTCGTCGGCGTTGACCCACCATACTATGGCTCTTGCTCCAACCTTCTTCTTCTGGACTCGCTCCTCATCGTTGAGCTTGATGAGCCGGTCATAGACCGAACGTTGGGCAATAGGCAACTCATCCGTGATTTCCGGGGTAGTGACGACGATGTTCTCGTTGGTGTCCGTCAGCTGCCGGATAGTATCAATCAATTCGTCATCCGTAACGCGGGGTTTTCGACCGGCATTTGACATATACTCCTTCTTCTCATTCACTGGTCATAATTCTTCCTCCTACAACGGTGCCTTTTCTTGAATTGGGGAGATTCATGACTACAAGGGGTAGGTTTATTATTACCACCGTTGTAGGAGGTAGTAGACACTGGGTGACTATTCTTCAAGGAATGGTCCGGGGCTGCAACCCCGAACCGGTGTCGGACTCAACCGACAATGCAGAACACAAGCCCAACGGCAAAAAGCGACTTGGTAGGACAGGCAAACGAAAAGACACTGAAGCGCGCTCAATGGGAGTCATTCAGTTTCGAACTTGAAGCGCCAGGACTAGTCCGAGTAACAAACGACAGTTACGACGAAGACGGCCACTCGTACACGGTCAACGTCGAGACCGATGTGCCGGTAGCCTGCGAATGTAAAGCGTTCGAATACCAGGACGGCCCCTGCAAGCACATGGTCGCGGTCGCCATTCGCGAGCCGGTCCTGATGGCCGCTCAAGCGGTTCCCATCCCAGACGGTGGACAGGCTAAGAACACATGTCAGAACGGACAGACAGGCTGCTGTGGCCCACATGGGGATGAATTACCCTGCTTTGACTGCTATCAAGATAGACGCTGAATCCATCTGTCAACCTTCATTGCGGGTCGCCCTGAGATGGTCCGGATATACTGTAGGTAGTCAATAACGACTCGTAGGATTTCAATCGCTCTCAGTCGTATGTCTCGATTGCCTCGCGAAGCGTCATTGTTTCAATATCGCGCTCCTCAACCCATTCGAGCATCTCCTGAATCGACTCCTCATTTACCTCGTCTTTGAATGAGTGTGCCCCAACCACACCGAGGAGCGCGTCGTCAGCAATCTTATCTAGGTCATGCTTGACCGACTTCTTGTCTGTGAACTCGATGAAATAGTCTCGCTGCGTCTCATACGGGTCGTACTCGTCAGGATGGTTGATACGTGACCCATGTTCGGCATTCGCTACGCCGTCATACTGCTCCTTCACAAAGAGATTCGAGTAACCCGAATACACATCATACGGAGCCAGTATGGTCGAAACGTCATATCCCATCTCTTCAAGTGCTTTCTTCGAGTCGTCCACTGCCTCATGCATCACAGCAGCAGGATAATGAATCTCGGTTTCGCCAGCATGGAAATGTTCGTCAACCGGCTCGGTAAGTTTGACCCGACGCTCGCCAGGCTCACCGGCAAGACCTGCAATCTCTCGAAGCACCTTCGTCTCACCATCAGTGATTTCAACCGTTTCACCCTCATGATGGCCGTGTCGATAGCCCTCCGCCGACACAATGGTATCACTGTGATTGGTGTCTTCCGTGAGCGGAAACGACGCGAGTGGACGATGCTCCTTGGTATGGCTGGCAATCTCCCAACCTGCCTCGACTAACTCGTCTAACTCCTCGGTATCCATGTAGCCCGATGTCCCAACCCACTCGCTCACAATCCCGGTTGTCGCAGGTGCATCGAATGCCTTGTGAGCGGGTAATGCCTGCGTGTAGTCCTCCATTGCCCCATCGTCATAGACGAAAACGATGGCTCCGTTCTCCGGCAGTGTTGGCTGTGGGTCCTCTTCTTCCTCCTTCGGTTCTTTAGCTTGCTCTTGGTCGGCGTGTAGTGGCTTGTTCTCAGTCGTCATCTCTTCCGGACTCTTACGCCCGCTGTCGCTCTGTACCCCGAATAATTGCTTTATCTTGGAGATAAACCATGAGAACAGCCCTATCCCAAAGACATTTTGCAGAACCCCCCGGCGCGTTGGTCGCCTCCCCTTCATACAACTATCCACTTTGCAACTGTTGTATAATGTTTTTGGAATGACTATAGGAGTGATAAGAAGTACCAAAAAAGACAGTCCAAGCTGCACAATGGGGCAGCAGGCTACTCAGTCGGTTACAATGGTTGACGGTGGACACACCGACAATACCTGTCAAAACGGTCAGACGGGCTGCTGCGGTCCCAATGGGGATGACCTCCCATGTTTCGACTGTTACACGGAGCGAGACCAATGATGACTTGGCTACTCGTCGCGGGAATTCTCGTTACGAACTGCTACCTGTCAGCGCTTCTCATCGAGGAGCTGTTGACGGTCTTGGCGCGAACCTAACGCGGAACCCTCTTTTCGGCGTCAAAACCTGGGGTACAAGCTCCGAATCCTCATGTAGCCACTGACTATCTGACTGAGGTTTCTTTTCCCGCCCTCTATTGTCGTTCCCAGCGGGATGACAGGGGATAGCAGCACTATGGTTGCAACTTGTCCATGAATGAGTATCATTAGTTCGCCGTTGCGGGATGAAGGCATGGGAGTAAACCCATATCCGACTTCAACCATGAATCACCTCCCTTACCAGGAGGTAGTTCGTATTTGAAGACCAATCATCATAAAACAAATTTTAGTTATGTGATTGTATAGAGATGTAAAAATCATGAAAACTGTAACAGAGACCGCAGCGAACATAGCGAAACGTGGTTGACCATGTATTTCCCAACTATCTTCTTGGCTCTGTTTCGGGCCTCAGACGGTGTTTTACGCTTATACAAACTCAGTACCACTGTTGAACAAAACCGGGGAATTGAGATAGTGAGATGGAGGGGTCAGCTCGCCCGTCCATAGCCATTTGGGATATATTTTGTATTTGGATGTTTCACCTTCTAATTAGATATAATTACGTCCCCGACACTGGCCCGTTTCGATATGCTACTCATTACTACTAGTCATATCTTGACAACAGGCTGTTATCTGCCTGGAAAGAGTAAAACCCGGATGATAATCTACTCTCTCCTCAAATCATACAGTTGCTTTTCGTGGTCCCCTACCAATTGCTTGAAAATGTCCTCTGGTATTTCGATACTGTCCGCTGTACCATTATGGATGTTAGTAGGATAATTTTGAGGGTCTTCTCCGAATACCAGATATGGGCCTATTACTCTCCCTGATTCAACGTAACCGTACTCGCCATTCCATTCTCCCGTTTTCCACTGAACATACTGATTCACGACACCAGAATCAGCAATGACAGTATGAGCTCCCACTTGGACTTTCTCACCCTCATATTCAAACTCGTAATCGTACTCTTTTTCATATTCTTTCTTATCTTTCACAGATGAATATTATAAGGTACTCTGGTAAATAATTTTCCACTACTCCAACAGCCAAACCCATAGCTAGCCTTCTGGGCCAGATTAATGGGTGACAACTCTTCTCACATACCTTGTTCAACAATTGGCCTGTCCCATAAAGGATGTTGCACAAGGGATAATGACGTACCGAATCCGCGCCTGTTCATGTCGGTATCCATGTCAGGGGTCAGTCCAGAAAGAAAAACGCAAGAAGGAATGGAGATACGTTGATTTTTCGTTTTCCATGTCAGGGGTGAGACTCACTCCAGTCATACCCCTACCGGGTGTTCTACGTCTTCTCACTACCCCTATCGGAGGGTTACTAACTACATACTGACTCCTGACATGATTGAGGGTAATAATGGTGTCTTATAGGGGTAGAAGATTTGTACTGTATGAATTGCGGTATTTTGCTCTCAATCTGACCCCTGACATGGTACTGGTATTGTAGTGACTCACCACTGACGTACCCTTGACATAATCATATTGATTCTTCACAATTACCTTTGGTAGCAGTAGCTTCATGTACTAGTTTCGTTTCACATATCAATCTATCTCCTTTATCCATGTAATCATATGAATAGCAGTATATTGAAAGCAACAGAATTATATGTATAAATCACTTATTATTAGATAGACAGAAGACAGGCAAAACAAACCCAACTGTTCGCCACAAATCGGGCGGGGGCATCGGTGATACCTCGTCTCGGTCCTCGGACAGTCATTGATGTCCTCCACACGATGGGCATGGTGCGCCAAGCGCGTGTCTCCATGTCTCGTCCCTTTGGACAGTAGTGGCTCTCCGATGATACTGTGACCCATCGGCCAGGGTACGTCGCAAGTGCGACTAGTTTCGGAGCCCGGTGCTCTGAGCCCAATGGGATGGCTTCCCAGAATGCAACCAAGCACCTCGGTATCAGCAAGCTACCCAGTTCGAGATTATATCTGGGAACCAAAACACCTCCATGGCACAGTGATGTGTCTACCCCGGGTAGGCATGTGGGTAAAAATAACGACCGCAACGCAATTCTGGATTGGTACCCGGTCTTGTGTTGGTTTGAGTGACTATTAGAAGTAACGATTAACAGCAGATTCAATACAAGACTAAAAATGACAGCTAAACATATTTATGACGAGATAGGGACGAAAACGAATTGTCGATTTTACGAAACCTGGACATCAGGCTTGCTGCATCTCGGTCGAATCCGAAAATCGGGCATCGAAAACGAATCCCGGAATATGCAAAACCGGGTCATTACTCTAGACGCATCACACCGGAATCCGAAAATCGGTGGTTCGTTATGACCCGCCGAATGCATCGGACATCGAGAACGAACGAGAATTTCACTGAGGATGGGTTAGAGACAATAACCGGACAATCCCCGTCGCATTGGGGTGTCTACTGCCTGAAGGAGCTTATCGATAACTCCCTTGAAGCATCTGATGGGGTGAGTATTACGGTAGAAGTAGAAACAGAGGAGAACTCCCACCGTAATCCCTACGTAACGGAGATTGGCGTCTATGATGATGGCCCCGGAATTGATGAGGGAACCATTCATGATATCTTCGGTGATATAGATTATTTCGTCGGTTCGAAGCGCCATTATGCACTCCCAACCCGTGGCAATCAGGGCAATGCTCTGATGAGCATCCTCGGTATCCAGCACGTAATCAATGGGGACAAGCCGTTGGTCATCCATTCCCAGAAACAGAGATATACAATTGACACTCGAAAGGAATTTGGGCAATATCATGTTGAAATCACGAAAGACGGGCCATCTGATGTGTCTGGATTTGGTGTAACAGTCGAATTTGGTAACAGTAGTAGCTATGATGGTTTGGAAATTGTGAATAACCATCCTATTCGACGGGATAAAGTCCGGAAAGCATTTAGAAGGCTTGTATTACTCAATCCGCAGTGTGATTTCGAGTTGATTATCGATGGAGAGAGTGAAACGTATCCTGCCATTCCAAGCCCAACTGTTACATCAGCTACTCAAAAAGAGTTAGCAACATGGTTCTCGTTCAATGGCTTTATCGAGCGATATCAGGCAGATAGGGATGTAGACCCGGACATGACGTTACGGGATTTTGTATCCCAGTTCCACGGACTGAAAACCAAGGCCGATGAGATTGTTGAGGATATTGATAACTCCGAAATCACTGAGGATGTACTTAAAAGGGTCTATGAGGACGCCTGTGAGTTGACTACGGAACGCTCCGAAAGCGGACTCGATGAAACCATTGGCAGTATTGGGACAGACCTCGAAACACGATTGCATGCATACGTCGGTGATGGGCCAGAAACGATAGTCGAGCAGATAGACAGGGAAGGATACGATGATATTGACGATATCACTGTTTACTACCAAGCAGGCGGTAGTTACGATGAAGGCAACAAGACAGTCCCGTTCTGTTTCGAGTTAGCTGCTGTTCCGACCTGGATCACGGGGAAAAATGAGCGTGCAGGGAGTAAACACATATTGGGAATCAATCAATCAGTCCTCTATGACGGCGGTTTTGTCCATCTACACTCTCCCCTTTCAGAAGGCGCATCATCCTTTGACACATCGTTTAATGGCAATCACCAATACGTAGTTGTTGCCAACATCTACTGTCCCAATGTTGGATTCCGAGATAAAGGTAAACAGGGTTTCAATTCCGAGCCGTTTGAAAGAGTCATTTCGGAGGTTGTTGGGAAAGCGAAGCGGAAGATAGAGAGAGATATCCGTCCGAGATTAAATGATCTCCGCGAAGAGGAACAAGAAGAGACATTATCTGGTAAAGCACCAAACGGATTCATCAAGGATTTCGTTTGGGACAACTTCTGGGATGTGTACAATGACGCCACGGATAATGGTACGTATTCCATCGAGATGCGGCAATTGTACTATAAATTCCGTCCGTTGTTCCTGGACGAAGCCGAAAAGCGGGGGTATCAATACTCGACTAAAGCAACAGTCGATGACCCAAAACCGCTTGAACTGAACTTCGACACGTTTAGTGATTATATCTCCGAATTCGAGGAAGAGGAATTAGGAGAACGCCTCATTATACGCGATGAACGTGGGTTTTTCGTTGAGCCCCATACAAACCAGCGGATCAATCTCGGGACAACCGCTGTTCGACAGTATGACCCATCCGATGTGGATTATGGGGATATTCTCTTCATCGAGAAAACAGGGTTCATGGACATTCTCCACCGTGAATTCGAGCTGACCAAGAAATACGACATCGGGCTCATTAACTCCAAGGGGTGGAACACTACCGCAGGACAGAAGTTGGTCGAAAAGATACAGACAGCGAATCCCGATGCAACGTTGTATGTGTTGTCCGATTTGGACATTGCCGGGGTGGGCATTGCAGACAACGTATCATCCCCCGATGAGTTGTCCGACCTCGACGAACTCGCCACCGAAAAGATTGGGGTGACTTGCGACGACGTACACGAATACGGATTACCGGCCGAGAAGGGCGAATATAAGGATAAAACGCTATCTCAGTTAGAGACGATGCATGATGACGGTATTGTTGATGATGAAACCTACGAATATCTCGGTGAGGACAACCGTGTCGAGATTAATGCCTTCTCACCCGTTGAACTGAAGGAGTATCTGGAAACGAAATTCGAAGACCATGACATAACGAAACAGTACCCTAGTCCGAGTGTCATCAATGAACCAGACCTACCGGATTCAACTGAAACTCGCTCTACTGCTATCGAACAGGCGCTCGGTCGATGGGTCATGGCACAAATCCCCGATGATATGGTTGAAAGGATTGAGGACTCAGTAACAGTCGATGATGCATTGACCGGACAATTGGAGGACCTCGAAACGGACCCGAAATCACTCACCGAAGAAATCCATGAAGAGTTAGCGGATAATCCACCACGGCATTGGAGTGATATGAATGAGGAACTGGTCGAAAAACGCGAAAAAGAGGCAGAGGAGGCCAGTGAGGACTACATAGAGACAGTCTCGGAAAGTACCAAAGAATACCTCGATGAGAACCACACAGTCGAGTTCGAATAGCGATTGGAGACGGATAGAATAGCTACCACATCAATGGGTGAGACAACTTCAGCGGTCTATTATAGACGTTACAATGGCGAAATCAAAACAGAACACCAAGTTTCGGAAGAGCGTACTAATTGAAGAAGAGCAGGAAAAATTCCTCAGAGAAGAACAGGGCTTCAATTTTTCCGGTTTTGTTCGGAAATCCCTCTATGAAGAAATGAAGAAGCGCGGATATGACCCAAAATAATGTCAGAACATCGTACTACAGTTCGTTTGGAGGACAAGCACAAGGAATTCCTTGATGAGGTTGAGGTAATCAACTTGGCTGGATTCGTGCGCGAAAAGCTCAATGAGGAAATGGAGAAACGAGATTACAGTCCAGAGTAGTCACTAAGCGGAAATTTTGAAGGTAAAAGAGAGAATTGACAGCAGCGAGACGGGACACAACTATCTTCATGTCAATATTGGAGATGTAGAAATTTGATGGCATTCATATGACGGACTACAGCTTTAGCGCGGAGTATAAGGATAGCCTTTTTGACGAATCTGGCAATCTCACCTACAATAATTCCCGATTTAAGGGTGAGCCAGTTGATTTGAGTGAAGATTCTGAAGGAGAGGAAAATGATGATGATGATGGGACAATGACTTTTGCGACAAATACGGAAGATATTGATGACAATGAGAGTGAAACGGAGAAAAGCGACGAAAAACTCTTTCAAAGACGGTTAGAGAGAAAAGAGAGGATTGACAAGCAGAAGAAATCCCACAGAACCGAAAACAAACCCCATGACAGCCATGATAAGACATCCCTTGAACCGGACTCTGATAGCTGGTCCGAGATTCTGGCCATGTACGAGAACGATGATTTCGGGGATACCAAAAAGGCCGATTACAGGGCCGCAGAGAAACTTGTAGAGGAATACCATATCAAGACCTTAGAGTCCTCTGAAGAGGTCTTCTGGTATGATGAGTCCGAGGGTACCTACAAAGAGAATGGTGGTAAGAAGGTCGATAAAGTCCTTAATGACCGTCTGAAGTGGTTGTGTGATAACCGCACTAAGGGAGAAGTAAAATCGAGGCTTCAGAGTATGTCATGGGTCATGGAGGATACGGTATTCAACCCACCAGAAGGCTTCATTTGTGTCAAGAATGGTGTCTTGAATCTCACTGACCCAGATAATCCGGAATTGGAGGACCATTCCCCCGAGTATGGATTCCGGAAGAACATGGATACTCCCTACATTGAAGGAGCGGAAAATCAGCTATTCGTTGATTCCTTGGAAGAAACTGTTCAAGACAAAGACCTCGAAAAACTCCAGGAATATACCGGAATAGCCCTCGAAGACTGGGAGCAACCAACGAAAATGGCAGTCCTCATTGGCCCTCAGAACGCTGGCAAAGGAACGTATCTCCATGCCATTGAATCCATCTTTGGGAAGGGCAACGTTGCAGCAGAGCCGATAAAGGAGTTGGCAGATAGTAGATGGTCTACTAACTCTCTGAAGGACCGGCCTCTGAATATTGCAAACGAGCTGTCTACTGAAAAGGTAAACCACCAAGAAGCGGTAAAGACCCTTACTGGGGGCGGGGACTCTAAACGGGCCGAAGATAAAGGAGATTCAGTGTATGAGTTTATCCCTACTTCCAATCATCTGTTTGCTACCAACCAGCTTCCCGAAATGCCAGGAGCCGATGGGATATTTTACAACCGTTTCCTGTTCGTGGATTTCCCCCAGACAGTCCCCAAAGAAGACAGAGATGCGAGCTTGGATGAAAAAATGGTTGAATCCGAACAGAGACGGGCTGGAATCCTAAATTGGCTTATTGAAGGATATGCTCGTATCAAATCTCGAGGGAAGACTGGGTATACTAATGAGTTATCTGAGGCCGACAAGATAAGCAAGTGGCACTCTTACGGGTCAAGCATTGAGAGGTTCATTGAAACCTGCATCGAGACTGATGAGGCCGTTGAGGATGATGCACGGACTAAGAAAGACCTCTATCAGACGTATCTTCGGATGAGTAAGGATGCTAACCTCCCCTGTAAGGCTCAAGCCACTCTTACTGGGAAACTGAAGAAACTCCCCGGTGTTCGGGAGTATCGGGGTTATCAGGAGAACGTGGATAATCCCTACTTTGATGAGACAGCTCGACCGGATTCTCTGAGAGGGATTGATTTTACCAATATAGGAAATGAATACTTCTGGGATGCAGTAGAATCTGATACGCCAGAAATGGAAGACATGGTTGAGGGCGATAATCAAACCAGAGAGAGTTTCTGATGAACGTAACGAGTGAGCATTGGCAGCTTTCACCGCCATGTCTCTTATCCTCGTTATGATGAGGTTGGGCCTCTCTTCATAGGACTTATCTCGCCTTTGAGCCGTCCTTGTGGATTACAGTCTGGTAATAACGGGCTGTTCGTCCTCTTGGTAGAGGAGTTACTGTACTAACTCCTAAGCGGGGTTGAAGACAGCGAGGATAGTTACCCCACATAGCTGCGGGTTCTGTGATACCCAGGGACTTCCGTTACGTCCGAAGCAGACAGTGACGAAGAAACTCAAACGGAATACGAACATCGAACAGACTCGTCCAAACATCGACAGGAAACGAATTCGGTGTTACTCTGGTATTACCCTCTCAGACGGTAATTCCCTGATAACAGATAGTGAAGAGGACGATGACGAGAGTTCTGGCTGGTTAGAAAATGTTGAGTCCGAATCCTTCTGACTGTTACTCCTCTTCCTCATTACTGACAATCATGTCCAGGGCGTCCGGGTCAACTATATTGAGGGTAGCGAAGATGGTTTCAGTGTATTTTCCGGAACATCTGATGATGCATAATTTCTGGTGTACTGTTCTGTCATCAAACTTTGTGACTGCTATACAGGGGAGGCAGAATAAACACGGACGACCCCCGCCGTAGAACATCTTCAAAAGACGGGGTCGTCGTCTAAATCCGATTGTTGTATCTGAATGTCTATGTCGTACCTATCGGTCACGGATTCAAGAACTTCGAAGAACCAATTCGGCGCCGACGGCGCTACGTAAACAGATTCAATCAGTTTAGACAAGTCGACTTCTACATTATGACCGGGTGCCGTAGCGAAATCGGCATCGGGTCTTAATCCACCTTGTAGTTCCAACATATCCCCAAATTTTGAAAAGCTGGCGCGGAATTCATTTTCGTGTTCGTAACTTTTCCGCTTGTGATATAGTGGGGCAAATGAATTGCTTTCAGGGATTAGTTTGGAAGAATAGTCAATATAGTTGACCTTTCCAATTTTCATTATTGCGTCTAATTCTTCGACTTCATCATCATCAGTGTCTATCTCAATTTTCGCGTCATTATCCGATTCATTAATCGCTTCCCGAAACCGACCGACTGTAGAACGGATAGCAATTCCTTTGTCTGCTGGAAGATACAAATCCCACATCGCCGCAGATTCGTGCGTGTTGATGTGCCAGCAATTCAAATATGTTGTCTTACGAAATTTCTTCGCCATCACCGACATCGTCTCTAAAACATCGTTCGGTATCTCCGTTTGTGCATAACGGAATTGGCGAGTTTCCACGTTCGCCTTTGCAAATGACCCTTCAAAGGGGTCAGAAAATAGGTCTGCCCGATTGAACCAAAGCGACTGCTTTTCAAGAATGGACAGAAATTGCGAGAGGTCTCGGTATCGCCATATCGGTGTGTCGTCTGATGGGACTGTCGGCGACCAAAATTCAGATTCTTCTTCAGCCATTTCTTATCTATGAATGGACAATCACTTGAAGGTACTTAGCACCCGATGACGACCGATGTCGACGCCCACCTGCTAGTCCGTACAAGAATCGATTCAACAGTCGTTCGTAGACGTTGACGTGCTGCACGACACTGGGGCTCTATTCCTATCCAGTGATATCCTATCTGAGTAACTAATCCCCCACAGGTCCAGGGTGTCCAGGGTAGGTACGGATTGTAGCAAACATAGGGAGATGGCGGAGGAAAAAAGAAGTTGGATTGACTCTGGACACCCTGGACAGAAACTATCCCAGATTCCCTTAACCCACGCAGGTTCTTACGCACCTTCATTATTCAACAGTGTTTCAGGATAGAGGTTAGAGACTAAGCCGATAATCTGGTACTCCAGTTGTTCAAGCGGCACCTCAAAATTATCAGATATGAACTATACGGTATTGTCGTTTGATTTCTGCACGGTGTTTGACCTGACGCCGAAATAACCCGGCAACGACCACACGGTTCAGGCCGTCGCGAACTGCCTCAAAATATGTAGGATAGAACTTGAGCTAATTATACCAGCGATGAGAGGACCCAGTCCAGCCCACATAGATTAGAATCTACTGTGATACTACAAGTCAAAACCTCTCAATTCAATGAACACGGAGCGTCGGAGAATACCTCAAATGCGACACCGCCCCGGGTCGCCTAATTACTCAGTTCCTCATGACGCTCAACCATCTTGTCGGTCAAGAACTCTACTGCATCGGCGGCGGCCTCATACGCCGCCCTTGCCTCGTCTTCAGATGGGACGTATCCTTCGTGAACAACTCGATTCCTCATCTTCCTCGTTTCCTCGTCCCACGCCTCAAACTGGTCGGTTTCCTTGAAGTCGAAGTGGATTGTTTTAGGCACCGTTTCCTTTGCGAGTGTCGTGATGGAGGTATAATCTCCGTCGTCTACAAACACTGACTCTATCTCGTCGTCCGACATACCTTGTGCCGCCATTAGATCCTTCAACCCGTCCTTGAGGAATGCCTCAAACATCGTCCCGGCAGTAATAACCGCGAGCCGATATTCACCCAAATCAAGCTTGTCCTGAGCGTCCAACCGAAGAGAAATTGTGATGGGGACTTTGTGTTCTGTGTCCAGTCGGGCCTCAATTGTATCGTGGGCCTTTTCGTCGATGGTGGAAGTACCGGGTGTCAGTGCGCTCCCCGGATACATCGTGCCGTGGTCGTACGTGTCTTCGTTCTTGGAGACTGTTGTCCGCATGAAGTACACGACCTCTGAGGGACTGACGCCTCGAATCCAGTAATATCCGAGAGAGGCACGGTATACTTCCAAGAACTGATTCACCTGGTCCACTGCCGCGCGAATAATGCGCCCTTCTCGTCCGTCGAGATTCTTCAGCCACTTGGTCGGGCTTCCTTCTTTCAAAGCCTCAAAATCGCCATTTAGTTCGTCAGGAAGAGCGTCAAGCAACTGCCGGTTGAACCCTACCCTGACCTTCGTATAGGAGACATTCCCGAGTCGGTCTCCCTCAACCTGTCCGAACATCATACCCGGCCTCTCGCCCTCTTCGCCTTCGCGAGCTTCCTTTTTGAACTGAAGTTCGGCTGGCACACCTCTAACACGGGAATGGAACCGTGCGCTTTCGTTGCCCTCGAAAGAGTCCTCAACTTGCAATAGATACGGAATCTCAAACTGAACCCACTCAGCGGCGATTTTCATACGATGACCTATGGGAACCATCGTTTTGTAACCTATGTACGCCCCCTTTACGACCACATGCTGTTGGAGCCTCTGAGAGTCCTCTATAGTACAATCAATAGTTCATTAGGCGTGAGCGGAGACAGCATCCCTTTCCCCCGATACCAAATGACTGTGCGCTCATCTTATCGCTATGGGCTCAGACCGTGGTGCTCCTCTACGTTCTACGGTTGTGACGGACTTCTTCGATACCATCCTTTCAATGGACTTCATAGCCTCTAATCGTTGAGTAGCTACATCTCCGGAAGAACTTCAGACTGCTTCGGTGGTTCAGTAGTAACATGATATTAACAATATCACGCAGTTGCTCTCAAACACATACTATATCAGACCAATCAAAGAAGAAGGAGAGGAGGGTCAAGATTCAGTCAAAGAAATGCGTATTCAGACGTTATGGGAGATGTCCAGACAAATAAGACTCTACTCGTGCAACGGCTTGGGGTCCGGCTCTTCTGGCAGCTTCGTGTTCAATAATGAAGGATGCGAAGACATCTGCGAACAACTCTTCTTCCTCTAACCTATAATCTCGTGCCTCTTCATTATTATCGGGAATATCCCCCCTCATTCGTTCAGAAATATCAATTGCATCCTGTCGCTGGGCCTCCGTTTCAAACACTGAATCGGTTCCTGATTCGAACCCTGGCTTTTCGTCGCTCCTACTTACTCCAATGTGGAATGCGTGTCCAATTTCGTGTGCCAGCACTGGAGCTGTTTGATAAGCAGGAAAGTTGTCCTCAAGAGTGTCAAGTTCGATTTTTCGGGAAGGTGGCAAAAAATGTCCAAGTTTTCCGGGCTCGTTGAAGTCTGTGTGTCTAACAACTGTGTTGAGAAATAGGTTATCTTTTGCTTCTTCTTCTGCATTTTTGGCCCTATTTAATAGTTTCTTGTGTGGAATAGTGTCCGTTTCTGGAAAATCCAGTGTATCGATATCATTTTCCCAGTCACCCAAGTCTAGCTCTATGGGTTCATTGGATGTTTCGTCTTCCTCCTGCTCTTCCTGAGGCCGAGAAGTGTGGATTTCTTCGGCCTCTTCTTTCTTCTCCTCCCCAGCCCGAATCGTGAAAGGGCTGGTCTTTGAACCTAAGCGTTCAAACCCTTCTACTTCGGAAATCCTTGAACAACGGTGGTCTGAGATATACATAGCGTATAATTCTCAAACGAGGCCTAATTAATGTTTCAAGAGGTCTTCGTTATCGGGATTCTCTTTCTTTTCGGTATAGGTTGCAGTGAATGCTACAGCTGCATCGGCTTTTTTTGTCGCACTGGCACGCTGAGAGTCAACCGTACTGGGACTGACATTTAGAATATTAGCAGTTTGACTACGAGTGAACCCGTTCATTGACTGAAGCGCAAATACGTGTGCTTGTTTATCCGCCATTGCTTGGGTTTCCGCGAAATCGTACGCGTCCAATAATGCCTCCCCAATACTGGACAGCTCCTTTTCAACCTCCATATCATCGAATGCTTTGACCTGGTGAGACATCATTCGCTCTTCAAGCTTGGTCGAATAGTGAGACGTGAATGCATTGTCCGCCTCATTGTAGTTCCCGATGTAAACACCGCCTCGCCAGTGGACGTAGTACGCTGCCATTCCTGCCATCTCTGACTCATCATCGATAATGCGACCGACAAGCACCGCATTTTGCTCAGGCAAGTATAGCGGAAGCTCATCCAATTCTCGCTGGTGTTGAAGGGGACTGGCAGTGGGCATTTCTATCCCTCTTTGCTATTATTCGCTAGCAACCTACTTAAACGCTTCGGAGAGGTGGTGGATTCTTCTGGCAGGTCTCGTCCTGTAGACTGCAGAAATTGTCGATTCGCCTAGCTGAGGAATGCCTTCTCGAGATTATCCCATCCGTTCCAGAGCCTCTTTCCGGTCTTCTATGGGGGTTTGGTCGTAGTTTAGAAACTCTTGTAACTCAGGAGAGGTCTTTCTTGCACTGTCTATGTTCGTTCTTGGTCGGCGTGTCGCTCGTTGAATAGCTGAGATTTTGCTAAAAGATGGATGCCAAATACCTTCCTAGGCAATTGTACTGATATGCACGTCAATGCCAGCAGAGAACGACCCACCGACCGATGCACCACGAGACCTTGCCGAAGACATTCATCAGTTCCTCAAAGACATTGACGAGCCTCAGGCCGTCTATGAGAAGATGCAGGTGGGCGAGTTCGATGAAGCGTTTGAGAAGACGACTGAGGAGTGTCCCTATGAGAGAACCCATATGCTTATTTAATAACCACTAGTAATGGGTGGTTATGGCAACTGAATTCGAACTCAATATTGCTATGAATATCATTCAATTAACAGGTATTTCTCTGCCAGTACTGCTCGGGATACTCGCATACTACGGGAAACATATTGGTGGTGAGCCAGATGAAATAACACCACTAACGGACGACCTCTCACTTGACTCCAAGGAAGCCACGCGAGCCCTGTATCTCATTTTCTTCTCTGTGTGGGTACTACTCGGCTCTGCATATTTTCTGTCCTTTATGGTGTTAGCCACCCATTTCCATATAGTTCACCCGATAATATTGGCGCTTAGCGCATATGGGCTGTTTATAGCAATCCTTTCCTTTTCGGTGCCAATAGTATTGGGAACTCCACTACGGGGACATTTCCATCGTATGCTTGCTCTTTTATTGGCTCTACTTTTTTCCATGTTTTCTATCCTATTCTCGCTCATTCTGTTCATATTCATTGCAAATACGATTCCTATACCGCAATCACTGGAAGACCTATACATTTTTAGTTTTATATCGATAAATGCGCTTGCAATCGTCATTTTTGTCATGCTTGCCGTGCTTGTTCCATGGGAAAACTACAGCTCACGCGGTGAAATTGCATGGTTATTCTACTTTCGTAGTGTGAAGGAGTCGATACGGTCTGGGAACTTCTTTCTCCGGTCGGATGGTGACTCTACCGACAAGACCGACATCCCCTACTACCAGTAACCTCATTGACGACCAAATGCTGAGGATAAGAGGACGTGGTGTACTTCAATTGTATGTCTGTTGATATCTGGTGGAAAGTTTCTTTTACCATGGAACGTGAGTATCTTTATCATGGGAAGATACCGCGTGAAATGTGTAAGCGTAGATGATTCGTCTAATTATAATGATTGCCGCTGTATTACAGAAATTGGAGTTCCGAGTAAAAGTGGTGGAACAAATACATACACTCCTGCTCGGATTTATGAGAGGATTGTGACTGAGAATGATGAGTTCTATGTCGAACACAACAGAACTGAGACAGACTTAGAACCAGTAAACGATCCAGATTCGAATTACGTTCGGACAGAGAGTAACGATACACAAAATGACAATCTTTTGCAGCAGCCATCCTGCTGATTCAATCGATATTTGCCAAAAAGCTCGATATGAAAATGATGTACGGATTGAGAGTGGATAGTCTCACTGTACGCGGAGAAAGCCGAATACTCGACACGAGCTCCTCATGAGCCGACAGTTGGTCGCAGAGCGTCGTTAGTCACACATGATAAAGAGAGACGTTAACTGAACAACCAGCCGTTGACAGGCCAGTTAGATGCCATAAGATAGTGCTCTGTTCAACGACTATTTCTCTCGGTCAGTCAGGTATTGTTCGAAGTTGTTTAGATAGAAATTAATTAATAGGGGTGGGGTTCTACTATTGAGTGCGGTTCGAGTGACAGCCTGTCGATGGCATATCGACCACAACTGTCAACTCCCCCCTACTCCCCCAATCCCTGGGAGTTTTTCCGAAGCGCAGACGTGTGAGCGAAATCTCTTGAGCAGACCTCGACTATTGCGGCCAAAAGAACGTTCTATGAGCAACTGCTGGCCGTCAAGTGCCATCAATCACACGAAGGGGAATAACTTGAATAGACCAACTAACGGCTGACTGGCCTGTTAGATACATGAAAAACGCACAGCGGGAAGTTGGGGGAAGGGGGGTTCACTGAACGCATGCTGACCGGACCACTGTTCATGAAGTGACCAGTCCGTGTTGCTGTGCGCCATTACATTCCA
>NC_014301.1 GCF_000196895.1 Halalkalicoccus jeotgali B3 | reverse complement strand
TTCCTCAGCGATTTCCTGTTTGAGTGAGTTCAGACTATAGAACTGCTCGTAGAACTCGTTATCTGTATTGAGCAGATCACGCCCCTCGCTCTCTGCGTAGAGGACGAAGATGAGTCGATAGAGATAGATGAGTGAACTATCATGAATCAGGTCGAGATCATCCTCGTTGAGGTCATTCTCTGGATACTGCAGGAATCCTTCGGAGAGGACCTTGATCGCGTCGTAGATGTTGTCTTGGAGATCCTCGCCCAATTCTTGTGCAAAGACGTTGGATTCGTGGAAGACGTCGTCAAGGAAGCTATCGCCGCTCGCGTCCTCAAGAAACGCTTCGTGGTGGAAAAACAGGTAGAAGTATTTGAAGTCCTCAAGATCGCCCTTTTCTAGAATGGTTGGAAGGTCGATCTCGTAATATGAATCGAGTTTATGACTCGTTGGACGGTAATAGAGTCTCCACTTTTGCCCGTTTGTTAAAACTCCCCAGCGAGTAGATGTCTTTCGCAGATATTGGTCAATTTGGTGACTAGGGTTCTCATAATCGCGTTTCTTTTTCCCACGGGTGTCAAGCTTCCGTCCCCAGCGTTTAGCATCCGCAACTGCAATAGCATACTCGTAAAAATCACCGCCTTCATTGCGGCGTTTAAACGCATTTTCTGCTGCCTTATCAGATTCAAAAAAGCCGTAGTCCGGTCTGCGTTGCCCCTGCTCAACGGTTTCTTCAACTTCGAATGGAATACCCAGCCTCTGGAACATCGGCCGGATGAATTTCTGTTCAAGCTGCGATTCATTGCGATCTGGTGCCAGCTCTTTTTCGCGATTCCAGAGCTCGCTGATCTCCTCGTATGCCTCGCGGAGTTCGGCCTCGCTAATCTCGTCCCATTCTTCGGTTTCGGGGAGATGCTCGTCGAGATAGTAATTAGAGAAGAGGCCTCGATTCGTTCGGTAACTGAGTGCTGTTTCCATGGTGGTCAAACTGGAGTGACGATGAGGAACTGATCGGACTCTTTGCTGTTGATCAGTGCGTGGGCGATCTCTTTGGTATCAGCGACATCGATCTCGATTGTGTCACCAATGTCGAGATCAAGGTCGGTAAGTTCGGATCCGGAAAGATTGACGCGACCGGAGTGTCCGGTATTCCGTCCGACTTGCTTGCGAACCATTAGTACTGTTTGAGATGCTTTCAACCAGAGCATATAGTCTTTCATTAGACTATGTCTGAATTATCGAGAGTTCATCATGTAGCGTCTAATAGATTCTCTTCGAGATTGAGAAGGTGGGTTAACAGACGACTGCATTGATGAAGAACAAGAAGGAGAGCAATAGACGAACCGTCTGTCTCTAATCACACCGTGGTGTGATATCCTCGCGATGCCAGAACAGCCAAAACCGTTTCTACTATCTACACTACTACTGTACTAAACTAGGTTTGTTCGTAGTTGTTACTAGAACGGCCTTGCTTACGTGGTTCGCTCTCGCGGACTATTCTCGTCGGTGAGCGGTCAGACTGTTCCGATCACTCTCTCGCCAGGGGTTTCACCGTCCCCCCGATCACAACGGCTGTGATATCTATTGGCCGCTTCCGGATCGACGACAACGAACTTCTTCCCTTGGCGTTTCTTCACCTTGATGTCGTCTTTCCCGAGTTCATCAAGAAAGTCCATGACACGTGCAACGGTTTGCGTGTGTGGCTTCTTGCTTTCTGCGGCGGCGATCACTTTCGTAATCGTTTGACTATCCATGAAGAGACCAGCGGGAACCTTCTCGGCGTAGTCACGAACGTCCTTCGCGATGAATCGCGCGCGCTTCTGGTTGGCTGTGAGTTCGCGATCGACAATGTGTTCGGGGAGTCCACAAATTCGCTCCAGCGGTGTTTGATCACTCTGGGCACTGGTTTCTCTACCGTCACCCGCTGTCGTGCCCGTTGGATCGGGTTGCGTGTGGCTGTCTTCGAGATCGTCAACCCGCTCGGTCAAATCCGAGACGCGCAAGTGACACCCACCGACGTTCGATGATTGGACTTCAATTTCCGTTTCTAATCTCTCGATCTTCTCTGCCTGCTGCTCAATGCGCTCGGCTTGTTCGTTCACAGTTTCTTGAAGCTCTTCAACGGTCTGAGCGAGTGCTTCAACGGTGCTACTGCCCGTAGCGTCGGCTGTTGCGGTCATGGTTGGCTGAGCAAAGCCACGGCTCACCAAGGGGCAAACTATAAGCACCAACCCCGACAAAGAACAGGTGTCCTAATCCGTTCCTTGTCGGGGTCGGCGCGGTGCCGCCCTTTCGGTTGTTTTCCGTAGCTTTGCGTATCATCTCACAGGCGGTCGTCTTAAAGCCCAGTGACAACTTACCAATACCTGTCTGACGGAGAGCGTTCGATTGGGGTCAGCTTCAGTGTAGTTCTGGAGCGTTACGGCGACGCTGTTATCCGCTTGTGGTTTTCGTCAACATGGTCTATGTGCTAGGACAGACCAGCTCATATCGTTCCAGGCGGGCGTTTCTGATACACTCCGAAAACTGGCTGTCCCTATCCATACTTAGGTAGATACAGATAATAACGGCGTATATCCCATAATAGAGCAATATCTGCTATATCTCAATTCACGTAGAAAGGGTTATAGCGTTCCTTATATCATAGATATATATGGCAAAGCCAGGTCCATCACCGACGGTAACGCCCGAGGACGTCCTTGAGGAGTTCCGCTCGCGGGATGATCCTAACGAACCGCTCACCGCTCCCGAGATCGCCGACCGGCTCGGCTGTTCGCGAACGACCGCACTCAACAGGCTTCGCGAGCTTGCCGAGAGAGGCGACGTCGTCTCGAAGAAGGTCGGCGGCAGATCTCGAGTGTGGTGGCTCCCACCGACCGAGTTCGACCGCGACTTGCTGAAAGGCTACGGGTCATGGACGGGAACCGACCTTGGGGCAGCTGTCGAAGAGACACGCAAGCAGCTAGACGAGGATCTGCGAGAGGACGAGCGTGTACTGTCCTGATACGAATTTCCTTATCGACTATGTCGACACAGAGCGCGAGGCATCAGAGGACGCGAAAGCGCTCCTCGAATCGAATCCAGATCGAGCGTACCGAATCCCCTCGGTCGCTTTGTTTGAGGTCCTCCGGGGTGGCGCTCGTCTCCGTGGCGCGGCTGGCGTCGCCGATCTGATTGAGCAACTGGATTGGGCCGATCATCTTCCACTCACTCCGCCCGCTGCTCGCGAGGCCGTGCTTGTCGACGGTGAGCTCGAAACGTCTGGTCAGAAAATCAACCTCGGGGACGTCCTGATCGCTGGAACCGTTCGCGAGGCGAGCGGGACGATTGTCACTCGTGATAGCCATTTCGCGAATGTCGACGGTCTCGATGTCAAACGATACTGAGTCTGAGCAGAATGATTGAGTTCACCGGCGAATAGCTCTCACTCGGCAACGTGCTCCGGAAGGACGACGAGTTGCTCTAACTTATTGATGATCCATCTCGTCGTCCTGCTTTGGGAGCCCGTCGACGATGTACTGTAGGAGCGTCGATGGGATCGGGGCCATTTGACCTTGTGCAACATCAGGCGGATATTCCATAAAATGTTGCACAAGGAAATAAGTCATTTTGACTCTTTTTCTCTCCAATTCACTCTCTTCCGATCTACTTCAGGCTCGAATGCGGTGTCAGTCTACTACTTGGATTCTTGTATCTGATATCTGTATCTAGTATCTGGATACAATATTCGAATCTAAAAATCGTCATCTTCTGTCAGATACTGTGTTCTCCCAGCTTTTCCACGTTCGAGTATCGAGCCGTCTATCTCCGAGATAGCATATCGGAGTAACAACCGGAGGACATCGGCCCGCGTGTCGATCGTGGCCTCACGTCCGAGTGCATCAGCAGTCGCTTCCCCAAGTGGAGAGAGTTCGTCAGACTTCTCGAGTCCGACGAACAGTGCTGCGAGATTATCGTCTCGAAGAGTGATGTTTGATGGCAACTCGTTGTTTTCAAGTCGTCGGTAGGCGTCGGCCACCGCGTCCTCAAGCGTTGGCGTCCCTGCACTCTCGGGTTCGGTCTTGTGTCGGGACTGGCCTTTCGATTCTTGGAGTAGTTTTTCAGCTTTGTCCTTGTCGTTGCTCATATTATCTGGCCTCCAATCGCTCAAGTAGACTGGTCGTGAGCTGTCGGTACGCCTCGCGTGCGCGCCGTCCCGTGTCATAGAGTTCGTCGTCGGACAAGGCAAACAGCGTTCGTCCGTTCGCCTGTTCGTTTCCAATATTCGCTGACTCTGAGATAGGCGGGCCAGAAATCTTAGGATATTCCTCGGCGAGTACGTTCGTAAACTCGTCTGCAAGGTTCGTCGTTGAATCGACCATCGTCGCGAAGACGAGCTGCAACATCGGTTGTGCGTCATGGTCGCCGTCGTCTCGAATCGCCGCCAGCTCGCGCTGGAGATTTTCGAGCTGCTTCCGCTCGAACTCGCCTGGTTTTAGCGGTGCGATTACGTTTTCAGCGGCAAACAGACCGTTGATCGTGATGTTGTCCTCCTTGCCGGGCAAGTCGAGTAATACTAGATCATACCGTGGTGCTACTTCATCAGTGATGAACCTCTCGAGGCGGTCATAGCGGTTCTCCCGTGGAACGTTTGCGAGGTTGTTATCCTCAGCTCCGAGACCGTTGTCAGCGGGGATGAGGTCTGGTCCTTCATCCGTTTCAAAAACCATGCGCTCGAATACGTTGTCGATGTTCTCACGGATGAACGACCAATTTTCGCTGAATACTGCAGAAATAGGCGCGTCAGGATCGCGTACATCGTCGGCTAGCCCGAACTGAGTTGCGAGGTCATTCTGGGTCCCCGCGAGATCAATGAGGAGTGTATCGAGGCCGTGGTCGTTGTGTGCCGATACTGCGATGTGCGCCGTTGATGTCGTTTTCCCCACGCCACCTTTTGGGACGTACGTCGTCGCCCGTTGTATAGCGTTTACCATATCTGTATCCAGTATACAGATACAAGATACATATAATTATTCCACGATGTGGATTCGGATGCTGGAAACGTTTCTGAACTGAGTATACTCTGTTGAACACAGATTACTCGAAGGCGGCGTGCTGAATAATGATCGTGTAGGATCGTGTAGCGACGGTCTGGGAGGATTGCTGCTTGGCAGGAGGTAGAAATTGCTTACTACTCTATGAGATACTCAAATGCTCGAACAGTGTCTTTACCATGGTTAGTGATCTCGACTTGCTTTTCTCTCCCAACGCTCCTCACATGAACGTACCTGTTATCAAGTAAATAGGACATAATATGTGTGTCTAAAAGCCTATACTTAGCCCGGTCTTCTTTGATATTGTATTCTCCTATAAACGGTAACCCCTCTTCCTCTGCATAGCGAATAAGCTCTTGTTTCTTTGACTTTCCATTCTCTGTGAGGTACTTAAGTATCTTTACATGTTGGGGTTCTGGCGGATCTATAGGGTAAACAGGGAGTTCTGTGACACCTGTCACATTAATTACTTTCCCATCATCATCGTATATCGCATTTGTATAAAAAGGAGTTATTCCTGTATTTGCCATTGTAGTGAGCATCCCCGCAATAGAGGTGATCTTACTCCCTGTGGATAAATTTATAAAAACATCATCTTCTTCAAATTCGTTGACAATGTTACCAAAAATACCCATCATTTCATACATGTCGAATATATTTCCGGTTCTTATATCTGGATCAATCTCTATCTTTTCCAGACCTTTTTTCGTATTTTCATAGTGTTCTCGACCGGTATCAGTTGGGTCATCATGGTGAACTAACACAACGTGATCTGCCTTCAATTTCTGCGCTGATTGGTATATTCGCAAATCGTCATACCCTAATGGAGCAATATGGATCCTCTCTGGAACTTGTAGATTCATCGTTATCAGTCAATGGAACCAGTTCCGCGTATGGTTTACGATGTCTCGATTATTGTGATGGTATGTATGCTATCTATGCCATCTATGCCATAACATATATAATCAATTATCCCTTATGAGTTGATAGAGCACGCGTGGCGAGAGAGGCTTCTTATACAGGGGTCTCAAGAATCGTCGAACCGGGTGCCAGAATCGAGCGCTGTACGCCCGCAGGACTTTACTAGGGAATGCGGGCAACGAGGCTGAATCGCATCAAGCCACGGGTTGACGCACCCGGATGGATCGTCTCCAACTGGGTCAACACAGTAGGTGTAAATCAACTCTTTGGCTTGAGCTCGACTAAAGGAGGTGATAATCAATGAGCTCAAAATCAACAGACCCAACCGCTGAACCGCAAATTCTGGGGTTCCTGGACCAGAATGGAAAATCAACGGTACACGAAATAGCGACCGGGATCGGCTACTCGAACGGCCACGTGAGACATGTTGCCAAACGAATGGCAAAAAGTGGCCAGATCGAAGGTGAAAAAAGTAGTTCCGTCCCTGCATACAATATCAAGGGCGACTATGTTGTTCTTCCGGACAACAAAGATCGTCTCTTGAAGATTGTAAAGGCGTATGCGTCTTCACATTATCCAAATGTGAAAGGGAAGCCGACGACGGAGATACGGGACTACATCAGTGCTAACATCGCCAACGGCGTTGTAGATAGCATTGGACGTTGGGAGTTCTGGGTCGACACAGAAACTACAGCGGCAGAGTAGTTCCCAGACTACCTAAGCGACGCTTACCTTCCCATCTTTATAGCTCGCTTCAGATTAAATGGACCTCATACTAACTTCTGATGAGAGCTGAGTACAGCCGATTTTTCTGAGGTATAGCGGTTGCGCTTCGGAGACAGCGACGACCCTCTTGTTTCCACTATTGATTATTGGCCTAATCAAAAGTGGATTGGGAAATACTCAATTCGTCCGATAACAAGGGATATGACCTCCGTACCCTCTGCTTCTCGTTCTATAAACCGTATTCGACTGTATATTTTGTGCTACCCCTCGTTGCACAGATTCGGCGTTTGGATTTCTACAAACCACCAATTAGGAAACATACCTCTGTGGAAATTCTATTGGTCAAATACTATCTACGGTGAAACAGCCGCTCAGTAGGGATGCAAACATATCGCTGAGGATCTTATCAGAGATAGATTATTTTGGTTGTATAGCTACATGGAGACTACAAAAGGTCACCCCGCCGTCTATCATTCCGACTGAATTCGGTCCCACACTTCAACACAGTCCTCACAGAGGAGGCCCGTGAATTCGTCTACATCATACCGCTCAACAGATGCATCCGCTCCACACCGATCACATTTCATCAACTTACCCCTCTGACTTCCGTAGTGTCCCTGCTATGTTCAATTCTTCCGCCCTCATTGTGTACCAAACACTTGTAATGCGTCTTTCTCTAACCCTGTTTTTGAGAACAGGGAAATGACATCTCCCTTCTGAATAGTTGTTTCCCCCTTTGGCGTAAGCACGTCACCCTCCCGCTCAATACCAACGACTAACATCTCGTCAGCCAACAACCCTTCCTCAACTGCTTGCTCGATGGTCAGCCCGGCGACTTCGGCTCCCTCCGAGACAGTAAACTCCACGACTTCCGCGTCCCCGGCAAGACTCATGAAATCCGTTAATGACGGCCCCTTCGGCACGTTTTCCGGACCAAACGGATTGTATGGAGTGTGGTACTCGCCTTCGATAACGTTTTCTTCCTCAATTTCTAACCCCAGATCGGCGAGTTCTCCCGCAGCTTGGTTGATGTGCGCGGTGTCTGACCCGACAACCGTAACTACCAGATTCGCAGACCCCGCCATTAACTCTCGAACTGTTATGACTCCGGAAATTTCCCGGGCCGCCTGAGCGAGTCGGGACCGATCCGGGATGGACGCTGTACACCGGAGCTGATAGGTGACAAGTCCGTTGATAGCCTTATAATGAATGTCGGCAAGGTACCCTCGAAGGATCCCCTCTTCTTCGAGCTGGTTGATCCGGTTTCGGATGGTCGCCGCAGTCACTTCCATTTCGTCAGCGATATCTGATGTGGAGGTGTTCCGTGCGTCCAGTGCTAAATAATAGAGGATGCGTTTGTCGATCTCATCAATGTGGTAGCCCATACAGAAACTACGATCAGGGCCGATAAAGGGTCTTCCCTGTCGTCCAGCAGTGCCCCACCGATGCCAGTTCCTGAATCTGTACGTGATCTGTGCTATGTATTCAGATTCGTTTAACTGACGTAGTACGGCATTTTGCAATGGGTCCTTCTCTGCTCAACGCCCTCGGCAGAATCACACAAACCCATCATGACAACGTCTCACACAACGCTCAGAGTAACGATGAAAGAACGGTCGGATAGGTCATCCGAAGCAGTCCTGCACCAAATCCGAACCCGATGAAAGAAAATAGAATCGAGAGCTCGTTGTGAATCCGACTGTCCCCTTCCGTCAGGAATGCGAGCCCAATCAAGGAGCCTGTTCCAAGGCAGATAACGGTTCCCGAGAGAAACCCAAGCCACGCAAAGTACACGTCTTCTGACAGCGACAGGAAGGCATACGATGGTGACCACAGACCGAAGGAGACGGCTACGTATCCTCCGATCAGGTACACGCAGAACAAACAGCCAACGGGCAGAATCAGCGGTAGTGACCATCGAGCAGTAATTACACAGACCCGTTCGATGGTTTCTGCGGCTCGCCCGCGTAGTGTTTGAGTAGGTCCATCGAACTCGTCGGGTTCGGTCGATCCACCCATTTAACACTTACTTCTGTACGCCAGGTTGATGGATTTTCGGTCCGGAAAATTTGATCGCCATATATTCTCTCTATCAAAAATCAAAGGCTAAGATTTATTGCTACCCGGAAATTCTAGGGTGGGTAGAGAGATTCCGTGACAGCAATCACGCCGTTCGAAACGTTGGCTCGCCGGGCCTCCTGGTCCGTGTAGTCAGACTGGAAACGGCAGTGAGCAATTACAACTCATGACTCCATCCAAAATCGACTCTCCCGAAGATGTCTCCGAGGAAGTTACGACTGCACTCGAAGGCAGCAGTGACAGTCAACTCAGGGAGATCATCCATTACGCGCAGCAACTCCTTCGGGACCATCCGCCACTCACCGATGCGATCGAAGCACGAGAGGGGGAAGAACTCGTTCGCATGGAAGACCACGGCGCATACACGGTCGTCATCGTAGAGCGCCCGGATGAAACAGGCGAGGCACGCGGGCCATTCGCCTACAGGGTCAAATGGGAACCCGATATCGATGACGGGGACGGTCAGTACAAATGGCATTACCTCGGAAAGGTCCACGGTGACACCGGGGGGCGACTGAGATGACGGAGTCATTCTTCAGACAAGTGGTCGTTCCCGTCGCAAACCCCGATGACGCCGAAGCGACAGCTGCCACGCTCGTCCCGTACGTCGAGGGGACGGACTCCACAGTGATTGCGGTCCACGTCATCGAGAAAGCGGGTGGAGCGCCTGATAAAGCCTCTGTGGAGCAGCGTGAACAGTGGGCGCAGGACATGTTCGCCGCTATTTCCGATGGCCTCTCCGATACCGGGATTGCCCTCGAAACAAAGATCCTCTACGGAACTGATATCGCCTCAACGGTCATCGATGCGGCTCACGAGCTTGATGCAAGTGCCATCGCGTTCACTCCCCGTGGCGGGAGTCGCTGGCGGAAATTGTTGACTGGTGACGTGACCCACAATCTCGTCAACAAGACCGACGTGCCGATTCTGGTTCTCAGCGACGGTGAGGTGAACGAACAATGAGTGTGACCGGATATCGATCGTACGCACAGACAACAAGCGAATAGAATACGCTACCTATGTACATCATCATCGTTGGAGCAGGCGACATCGGAACGCCACTGATCGACATCGCAACTCGGTCCGGAAACGAAGTCGTGGTCATCGAGAGAGACAAACAAAGAGCTGACGCGGTCGCCAGCGAGTACGACTGTTTAGTACTCAATGCGGATGCAACCCTGAAAGATACGCTCAACGATGCCGGGGCTGAACGGGCAGACGGCATCATTTCGACGACCGACCAGGACGCGACGAACGTGATGGTCGCGTTGCTCGCACAGGAACTCGAAATTCCCGCCATCGTTTCAGTCGTCCACAACCCCGAGCATATGAACCTGTTTCGGCAGATTGGGGTCAACACGATCGAAAATCCGCAACAGCTCATCGCCGGGCACCTCTACCGGGCAGTTGCCAGGCCAGCTATCGTCGATTACATGCGTATCGGCGAGGAGGCTGAAGTCTTCGAAATAACGGTCACAGAGGACGCACCGATCGCTGGAAAGACACTCACCGAAGCAGGTGAAGAGGGTCTGCTTTCGGACGATATCTTGATCGTGGCTGTCGGACGTGAGAGCGAAGAAAAGCCACTGACTCCACGAGGGAATACCCGAATCAAGGCGAACGATCTATTGACGGTCTATTCTGGTTCTGGAGCAGATCCAGAGATCACGGACATCTTCGGCCATTACGAAGATCGAACGATCTGATCGGTTTTCAAAGGAGGATTCACAAACATGTCTAACTCACCTGTAGGCCGCCCTGGTTTCGTGACTGCTTCGAAGACCGTGATCAGAGACATCGGTGCCCTGCAAGTCCTCATCGGTGGATTGATGCTAGTCCCGCTAATTGTCTCGCTGCTGTACCAGGAGTGGTACAGTGCGTTAGCTTTCCTGATTGCTGCAGGAGTCACTGCGATCGCTGGTGGGGCCATGTACAAGCTCTGTGAAGACGCCCCCGAGCCGCAACGCCACCACGCGATGATCGTCGCGGCACTCGGGTGGCTCGCTACGGCTGCGTTCGGTGCCATCCCGTTTGTCATCGCGGCGTACATCACACCATCGGCCGTGCTCGAATCCTTCGTGCCGGCGGGGGCGAGCTATCAATCGAGCCTTCTCAACTTCCAGAACCCACTCCATGCGTTCTTCGAGAGTATGAGCGGGTACACGACCACGGGCCTGACGATGAGCGTCCACGAACCGTCAGTAGGCCACGGATTCCTCTGGTATCGCTCACAGATGCAGTGGGTCGGTGGCGCGGGGATGATCGTACTCTCGCTTGCGATTCTTCGACAACCACACGGGATCGCAGGCATCTCGCTTTACCAGTCGGAAGGGCGGAGCGAGAAGCTACGACCGAGTATCGCGGGCACTGCGCGTGCGATCTGGAAGATATACGTCGGTATCACCGCATTGGTGGCCGTCTACCTCGCTGTAGCGACGTTCATTGTCCTTCCCGGCTACGGTATCGAACAGACGATCTTCGACGCGCTCAACCACGCGATGACCGGCCAGTCCACCGGCGGGTTCAGCACGCTCGACAACTCCATCGCGGGCTACAACTCCTATGCGATGGATATCGTCCATATCCCCGCGATGATCACCGGAGCGATCTCGATCCCGGTATACTACGCTGCGGCCTCCGAGCGTGACATCCGGGAGTTCACGCGTGATCCGCAGGTCAGAGCGCTGTTCGGCCTGTTCATCGTCGGTGTGGTCGGTCTGACGGCGTTTCTCGCACGGTGGGTCGGCGTCCCGTACAACGGCGACCCGCTTGGGTACGTCGGCAGGGTGGCGACCAGTCAGGCGTTCCGCGAGGGGCTCTTCCAGTTCATCAGTGCGCAGACAACCACCGGCTGGCAGACGTCTGCGATCGGCGACTGGAACAACGGCGCGGTCATGTTCATCGTCTTTGGGGCGATGTTGCTCGGCGGGTCTGCAGGAGCGACGGTCGGGGGGATCAAGATCCTGCGTGGCTACATCGTCGCTCGCGGGATCAGTTGGGAGGTCTCACGGGTGTTTCTCCCCGACCATGCCATCGACGACCTGCGGATCGGACAGCGGATATTCAAGGCCGATGAGGCCAACGACGAAATTCGCGCCGCGGGGACGATGGCGGCTGCCTACCTCATCGTGCTGGCACTGTCACTGTTCGTGCTGTTGGCTGTCCTCCCATCGGAGTTCACGCTCGCGGACGCGATCTTCGAGGTAGCGACCGCACAGGGGACTGTCGGACTGTCGTCAGGGATTACCGGTCCAGGTATGCCGGTCATCGCGGAGATACTGTTCATCATCCAGATGTGGATGGGACGGCTCGAAATAATCCCCGTACTCGTCCTGATTACTAGTCTCTTCAGGAGGTGACCAGTATGATTCACCAGACGAAATCCACGAATCCCATACTCGACGTCCCCGGCCCACCATCCCGCGTCGTTCCCATTCGATTGCATCGCTAACCGACTACCACCGTCCCGATCCACCCACCAATGTACGTAATCATCATCGGCGCAGGCCGTACCGGACGCACAGTCATCGACCTCGCAACCCAAGACGACCACGAGGTGGTCGTCATCGAACGCGACACGGAGATCGCAGAGGAGGTGAGTGCAACCTACGACTGTATGGTCATCAATGCGGATGCAGCGTCGAAAGACATCATGCTCGAAGCCGGTGTCGAGGAAGCGGATGCGCTCATCTCGACGACGGAGAGCGATTCGGTGAACCTCATGGTTACCATGTTCGGGAAGCAGTACGAGGTCGAGACGCTCGTGAGTTCGATCAACGACCCTGCCCACATGGAATTATTCGAGGACCTCGGTGTGAACATCGTCGAAAGCCCGCACCAACTCAACGGTCAGTACCTCTATCGGGCCGTCCAACACCCTGCGATTCAGGACTTCATGCCGATCGCCGGTGAAGCCGAAATCTTCGAGGCCACGGTCGAAGATGGCGCTCCGATCGCGGGTCTCAGCCTGATCGACGCTGACAGGGAAGATCTGTTGCCAGAGGAGACGATTATCGTCGCTATCGTTCGAGACGATGAACTACACATCCCAAAGGGCGAGACTGAGATCGAGCCGGGCGATGTCGTGACGATTTTCGCCGGGAACGGTGCAGACAGACAGATAACAGACATCTTCACGAGGACCTAGCCATGTCAGACGACTCTGAGCCTCCAGACGTTCGAATCACCGTTCCACGCGACACGTCCGACTCGGATGATAACTCGTATCTCCGCAGTGGCCCGCGGATTCAGACACCCGATTATCTCGTCGTTGTTCCAGTCACCGGGACGCTGCTCGATACGTACACGGGGATCAACGTCCGGCGGTTTCTCCGAACAGCGGTTGCGCTCGCGGCGGACAACGACGGCCGGGTACTCTTGGTCGGGATGGAGGCTGTTCAGGACGAGTCTGCACTCGAACCCGTTCGAGAGTACGTTCAATCAGAAGACCCGGCGGCATCTGATAAACCGAAGGTGGTTGAGGCCATCGAGGACCGGCAAACACAGTTAGCTGAGATGGCCGACGTGGCGCAAGAACTTGATCCGGGCGTTTCGGTTACTGCAAGCGTTCGTGCTGTATCGGACATCACGAGCGGAATCCTCAGCGTCGTCAACGGCGGGAACGAGACGGCTGTCTTGTTGCTACGTGGGACCGGACTTGACGAGGGCTGGTTACTCAATCGGAGCACGGTCGATACGATCTTGGCTGAGGCCGAGTGTGACGTGTTCGTCGAAAACATGGGCGTTAAAAGTGGAGAGAATACGCTATACGTTCCGGATATCGAAGGACACACTGTCGCCTCTCTCGCCGAATCTGAGGCAGAGACAATAGATTCAATACTGTTACCTGTTGGGGCAGGACCACACGCTGCTCTTGCTGCAGAAGCAGCGCGCGCAGTAGCACGCCATGCTAATGCATCAGTTACCGTTCTTCACGTTATCTCACCTGATGCATCTGCAGAAGCGACAGGTGAAGGTGAAGACCTGCTGAAGTTCGCCGACTACGTCCTCGGTTCCGATGTGACGACCGAAACGGAACTGAAAACAGCTTCTGATACAGCCGATGTTATCGTGCAGCAAGCGAAGGACCACGATTTTGTATCGATCGGGGCTCCGGAACAGAAATCTCGGTTGAAGAAGATCGTCTATGAATCGGTACAAGAAACCGTTTCAGAGCTTAATGAGGCGACCGTTCTTATGTCACGTGACAGTGACCGAACTGCGCGTTCGCTGTACTACCGTTGGAAACGAGGCATCGAAGCTATAGAGGATGATGATAACGATAAAAACTGAGAGCGGGTATTTGATTAACTAAACGACTTTCATGCTGAACGTAAATACGAGGGCTGTCGGACACGACACCGGTCGCATTGTACAGGCCGTTGCCCTGATGTCGGCGGTTTCGATCATCGTGGCAGTCGTTAATGGTGAGTTCTACGCGACGCCTGCGTTTGCTGTCACTGCGGTCACCTTGGGCGGATTCGGAACTGGACTCGTCCGGTGGTACCGGGATGCTGACCCGCCGGAGAAACGCGACGCGATGGTTACCGCGGCCACTGCATGGGCTGTGATCGGTTTTCTCGGTGGACTACCGTTCTTACTCGTCGCCTGGACGATCCAGATCGACCCGTTTCCCGTCTGGATGAACACGCCGCCGATGGACGACACGACGGTCATCTTCCTCAATCCGCTGGACGCGGTCTTCGAAAGTATGAGTGGATTCACCGGGACCGGACTGACGATGGCCGCTGTCGAAGACAAGCTGCCGCGGTCGATCCACTGGTGGCGGTCGTTCATCGAATGGGTCGGCGGCGTCGGCGTGATCGTTCTCACCGTAGCGATTCTCCACCGCGGTGGCGGAAGCAGTGGCTCGTACACACTCTACGAAAGTGAAGCCCGCTCGGAGAAGATCCACCCAAGTATCGTGACGACGGTCCAGGAAATCTGGAAAATCTTCGTCGGACTCACGATCGGGTCGATCATCCTGTTTTTGCTGGTCGGAATGCCGTTGTGGGACGCGATTAACCACGGCATGACGGGGATTGCGACCGGGGGATTCTCTGTCCACGGTGCTTCAATCGGGCACTACGACAGCCCGCTGATCGAGTACGCTGTTGTGCCCGTCATGTTTGCTGGTAGTATCGCATTCCCGATCCACTACCTGATCTTCAAGGGTGAATTGCGGAACTTCTACGCTGACCTGCAAACACGATGGGTGTTCATCTGGTTCACGGCCGGCTCACTCGCGCTGGCGGCGATCCTGTATGCGAACGGCCAGTACGACACGCTCGAACATACGTTCCGAGCGAGCGTCTTCCAGTTCGTTTCGGCGGTCTCGAATACCGGGTTCGGTACCGAGACGATCGGCGGTGGGACCGATCGAGTATGGGATACTGGTGCAACACTCTTCATGTGTCTCGGAATGCTCACCGGTGGAGCGGCTGGATCGACGACCAGTGGGCTCAAAATCATCCGGATGGTTACGCTGTTCAAGGGGACGGCCTGGCAGATACGAGATGTCTTCGAACCGTCGAGCGCAATCCGGTATCTCAAGATCGGTGACCGACGGCTCAGCGAAGAGCAGGCTCAGCGCGAGTACACCGAAGCGACGGTCGTGTTCATCCTCTGGATCTTGTTCCTCATAATCGGTGTTGCCGTGCTCTTGCGCGTGCTGTCACCGGGTCATCCGCTGGAGTACGTTATCTTCGACGTGATGAGTGCACAGAGTAACGTCGGTCTAGACTCCGGGATTACAGGCCCGACAATGCCCGACACTGCCAAGGCGATGTTGATAATCAACATGTGGGTCGGGCGGCTCGAAATCATTCCAGTTGCGGTACTGCTTGGCTCGATTTTCCAGCGACTCAATCTGTACCGGTGAGACGGAGCAACTGAATGAATTTGGGAAATAATGCACTTGGCAGGCAACACCTCCATTATTGAGTGCTACTTCATTCACCTGTACTTAGCGTTCAGGAGTTCGTCTTCACTCACTACTTCCCTCGGCTTGATCGTCAGCAATTGGCTCGAGTGATTCTTCCATGCGTTCGAATTTGGCTTCACGAAGCTCTTCCTCTGACGGAGCTTTCGGTACGAGCGATGCGTCCTCTGGTAGGTCAACATCCTTGCCTTCCAGGGGGTCTGAATCCGCGACCATCTTGCGGATCTCCATATCTCGGTTGAGCTTCCCGATCAGCTGCTCGAACGACGTATCACGCTCGTGACGCAGCCGACGCAGTTCTCGAACCTGCCGCTCGAACTCCGTCTTTTCTGCCCAATCATAGATCCGCCGTCCAAGCAGCGTCAGCTCATACCGCTTTTCTGTCCCATGCTCAGTCGGCCTATGGCTTACAGTAAAAATATCACGTTCAACACCCTCGGATAACCGTGAAGACACCGTCGAGGAACTCACCGCAACCGCGTCGACGAGTGCGTTAAACGTCGCTGTTCCCGTCCCGATCTCCGTGACGAGTTCCGGTGCGCCCTTCTGCCGGAGAAAACCCTCTAGGTCGTCTAATCCCATCGTATCCACGCATTCGCCACCACGCACTATAAATCCAACCAATAGATAACCCATACCGATTTTTGGACTATACCGTATTTCAGCCACAACCAATTCTCCAACTACAGCACGCATACCCCTTCATACATCCGCAGTAACAAGCCTCAGGCAGACAACCAACGCTGATGACTGACTCTAACTTTACTCTATTCTATACCGATATTCGCCATCCCAGCGGAACCACACTACCGCTGAATCACTCCACAATCTGGCTAGCGTCACGCCACCAGTGCAGTAGCGCGGCTTGGAGGCGAGATAATGACGAGTGACCCGTCGGCGGTCGCCCAGTCAATCGTCGTTCACGCGGAGACGCTCTGTGAGCGTGAAGACCACCTCTGGGATGTCATTTGCCAGCTTTCGATCCCAGTTGACGATCTCGAGGATGCCCGCGACCAGAACCGCGTCGACTTCGAGACCGACGAAATGTTTCGCACGCTCCTGTTCAAAGGAATTCGCGGGATTTCACAGAATGAATTAGCGCAACAGCTCGGTCGGAAGCCAACCCTCGTCAAGAGCTTCCACTTCGATATTACTGACCTCAAGAAGACGCCGACCCAACAGCAACTCTCGTACACGCACGCACAATTCAGCGAGGACACCCAAGAAGTCCTCAACCGGACTGTAGCTGGCGTCCGGCAAGTTGCGCTCGACAATGATGTCGTCACAGAAGCTCTTGTGCCGTCCGTCCCAACTGAAACCGAGGAAGAGGTGTCACAGAGCACGAGCGAGTACAAGAAGGAGAAAGCCCAGAAGACGCTGACGCTCGCTCGCAAACACGTTATCCCCGAATTCGACACGCACCGAGCAGCCCACAAGACGTACTCCGACGAGGTAATGCTGGATATGTTCGCGAGTATTTGTGCGAACAACGGGAGTGCTCATTCGGAAGCCGAGTACGGCTGGCTCACTGACGACGACCTCACCTGCGACGACTCAACGTTCCTGCGGGCAATCAAGAAAATCGCGACACCCGAAGACTCGGACGACCAGCTCACGTTCGAGGATTTCGAGGATGATGATTCGATGCCCGAGATCGACCAGATTCGAGACGCGGTTATGACGGCATTCAACGCCGCCACGGAGAACATCATCAACTCAATTCGTGGCGACGATCCCTTCGACTCACGGGAGACCGTTGCAGCCATCGACATCACCCACGAGCAGTTCCACGTCTGGCCGTGGGAAGACAAAGAAGCGGGAGTTGCGAAGCCGGACTACCCGAAGATGGTGAGTGGCTACAAAAAGGACGGCGAGTACGAACGCGGCTACAAGTACGCGACGATCACGCTAGTGGGGGATCACGCACCAATCGTCCTCGGTATTGAACCGGTCAAAGAAGACTCTACGTGGGAGCGCGACTGTTCGCCGTCGTACTCGAAAGCTGACCTGGTGAGTCGATTGCTCGACCGAGCGGAGCAGTTCGTCGACCTGGACATGGTGATGTTCGACCGTGGGTTCTACGCCAATCGCGTGTACGCAGATGTCGACGAGCGTGGGCTCACGTATCTCTCTCCAGTACCGACGTACGAGGATGACTTGGCAGCAATTCAGGACATTCAGAAGCATCCGACGGCGGACGCAGCTGTCAAGCACGACGTCCCGTTCGGAATTGATGGCGACGTCCATCACAAGGCGGAGTTCCTCTACACGCCGAGTACGAGCGATGATGCTGACGGGAAGTATGCGGTGTTCGTGACGAACCAGGACCACGTTGAGCCGGAGGAGATTGCGAGCGTGGTGAACGGCTACAGTCGGCGGTGGGACATCGAAAACCAGTACAAGTCAATCAAGGACTTTCTGCCGAAGACGTCGTCGACGGACTACCGGCTTCGGTTGTGTAACTTCGCGCTGTCGACGCTGATCTATAACCTGTGGCGGCTCACAGACTATCTGATCAAGGTCGCGCTCGATAAGCCGATTCGGTCGCCGCCAGTGATTACGGCGAAGACGTTCGTGCGGGCGTTAGGCGACTTTCTCCGGGAGTTCGGGTAACACTTTTCTCACTCCGGGTTCTCCGATTCGATAGCGGCTGCTCTGTCCATTTCCGCTCATTTTCACGGTATCTGTCAGTAGTTCAAGTGATAGTCACTCGCTAAGTCGATCCTGTTCTGTGTTCGCGCCGATTGTGGACTCACCAGCTCCCAGTATTTCCAGTCTCATTTGTAGCCTTAAAAGGACGCGAAGAATGTGTCGTTGGCCATCTCTACAAGCCACCACTTCCCCCACGTGAGCACGCCCAGTGACAATAGACCCTCAATTGTCAGACGCGTGGCTGACTAGTTACTAAGCGACTACGGTCTGACTACGGTGGTAATGAATCCGACTACACTCCGGCTCTCAGAGAGTACACTCGATACTCTCGCAGATGAAGCCGATGAGAGAGGATTGTCACGATCTGAGTACATTCGTGAAATTATTCGTGAGCGCCATGAAGACGACCGACTACATGATCGACTACGTGCTGACTACGAACGCCAGATCACTGACTACGAAGAGAAGATCCGCGACTACGAAGAGCAAATTCGTGACTACGAGGAACGGATCACGGATCTAGAAACGGAAAACGAACGGATCCACAATGAGAAGCGGCTCATCCTTGAGCAACGCGAGGAGAATACCGAGCTTGTCGAATATGTTGAGGAACAGCGTGAACTCACACAGTATCAGGAACGCCGACAGCGGCTGCTTGATGAGGCAAATATTCTTCGGCGGTGGAAATGGAAGCTCACTGGCGTCCCTGTCGACCGTAAAGACGAGTAGTCCTTCTCATGCTAGAAATCGAGATCGGGTAGTCAATCAGCGGTCTCGAGGTCGCTCCATTTTACACATCGGTCTCAAAACGTACTGTTTCTGGCCTCACTTGAGAACCGATTAATGACGATAGTCCTCAGTATCGTCCCGGTGGGCGGCGTGATCGGCGGGCCGACGAGCTCAATCGGCGTGATTTACACACACTGACGAGCATAGGAAACGGAGTCTGTTTATCGAAGGCTTTCGATAATGGCCCAAACCTTGTGCAACATCATCCTTTCTCACAAAGGCGAGTGTTGCACAAGGCAAGAAAAGAAGCCGAAGCTATCGCGGCTCAACATTGTTGAGCGCACCATTCAAAGCGAAGAGTTCTTCGACTACGGCACTATCGGCCAACTGGTATCGAGTGGGGCTAGTGTTCGAAACCTCCTCGATAATTTCCACTTCAAGGAGCAGTGGGAGATAGTTCGCGACGGTCTGCCGCGTGACCCCCGCGTGATCGGCGAACTCTTTCTGATTGAACTCCCGGTGTGGCGGGAGATCAAGCAATGCGTCGATGAGCACTGGAACGCTTTCATGCTGCGTCAGATAAAGCCATCCGCTGGGGTGATTGAATCGGAGTTCCTTCTTGGAATCACCGTTTGGCTCTTCATACTGTGTTTTGGACATCCTCTGCTTTACTGGTATACATGGATGTTCTTAACTGTTCCCATCTATGTTAATTCCCGTTAACGTTAAATGGCTGTGAAAGAGATGTGTAGGTGGACATCCATGCGAAAGCCGACTGTGAAATGCAGCCTTCTGTCTACGATGATTGCCAAACACCGGTGGGGGACTCCGATCGGGGTAGATGAACTCTTACGACTTTCACCACTGGATAACCAGGAATATCCCAAGGCGCGAGAGTGCGTCGATGAATTACGAAGCGAGAACTACATCAACAACTACGGGGATCGTATTGGACTCGATAACAGCCATTTCGGCGAGCTCGCTGATGTGCTGTACTATGAATGTGAGTGGGAGCCCTACATCATCGACACGCGATTAAAACACTATGAGGGGATTGATACCCACGACTGGAGTTAGATCACTCCTCGAGCAACTGGATCTGGCCGTGAACCCATCCACTACCCTGCCGGCAGATCACCGCTTCACCAGGGTCGAAGTTCCGGAGGTCGCCCTTCGCGAACTGATACTCTTCTTTCTCCTCGTTTTCGCGTGGCGTCCGATCACTCCCCGCGTTGCGAGTATACTGCTCAAAGGACGTCCCAATTGTCTCGCGGAGAAAGTCCACGCTTTCCTCGTCGGCCGTCCGAAGACCAATTACCGTGACCATGCCCGACAGCAGCGCATGCGCTCGTTCCTTTCCGTAGGTGTCCTCGAGCTGGGCGATCGACTGGAGCGAGAGGATCGCTTGGCAGTTGACGCCTCGACCGACGTTGATCAGCTCACCGAGGCGCTTGATCGTCGCGTCCAGGTGTTCGATCTCGTCGAGTAGGTAGTACGCCGATCGACCAGGATCGTCCATCCCGTGCATGATGGCCTGGTCAATCAGGTAGCGGAACACGGGCGCGATCGTGCCGGACTGTCGTGTCGGGTAGTCGAGTACTAAGACCCGGCCGTCCGGGTTCTGCATGTACTCGCGGATCGAGAACTCGCCGCTCTTGGCGAAGTCACCGACGAAGAGGTCCGTGACCTGCTGCTGGGCGGTCGCGAACACGGAGCCGGCCTGGCGTTCCGTCTCGGGGTTAATCGCGCTTGCGGCAGCCGCGAGGTCCTCGTGGCCGTCTCTCGTCAGCTTCTCGTGCATTTTCTCGGGGACCGTGCGTTCCCAGTAGCGAACGAGGTCGGCGTTATCCGGACCCACCACCTCCCGGCGGATGTACTTGAGAGTCGCCGCGAACAGTTGCCGACCAGCGGCATTCCAGAAGTCCCCGTTCTGCTCGGGGAACAGTGCTCGCGCGAGTTCATCGGCATCCTCCTCGTGCTCGATTTCCTCAAAGATATTCCACGCGATTTCGGACCCATCTCCCCCGGTCGAACCCCCGGATGAGAGTCGGATCATGTCCACCCCTCGCTCCTCAAGGAACTCCTGATAGTCCGTTTTGTGATCGTAGACGACGACGGGCTCGTTTGGCTCGTTCTGGAGCTGATCGACGAAGTGTTTCAGCGTCTCGCTCTTCCCTGCCCCACTGGCACCGAGTGTGAGGAGTGACCGCCTGGGGATCCGCATGCCTCTGACAAACCAGCTGTTGATATCCTCGGCGTCGGCAGATGTGACCTTGATCGGGAGGACGAATGTGTCTTCATCGGGCGTCGGCATGGCCGGGTACACTTTCCGCTTTGCGGCGTATGCGAGCCCAGCCGTGCTACCAACAGCGGCCACCGGAAGAAGGGTCTCGACCACCATTATCGGCCCCTCCCGCCTCCGAGATCGCGCCCACGGTCGTTCTGTTGTTCCTGTTCCTGCTCTTGTTCTTGCTCCTGAGTTCGGTCGCGTCCGTACTCGAGATACGCCTCGTGCGCTTGCTTTCGCTCGCGTCGGATGTCGTCTGGGTACATCTCTAAGTCCTGCTTGTCGCCTGCTGTCATGGCGATATGAACGTCCTTGCCGTGCTCTTTGTCGTCGTGGACGGCGTAGGCGTAGTCCGCGGTTGGGCGGTCCTCGATCATCTCGCTCATGTACTCGCGAGTCGCCCGATCTAATTCGCGATCTGAGAGGTCCTCGTGATCTCGGGGTGAAATGATGATGTGTCGGTTTCGCCGGCCGGCAGCCTTGTCGTTGAACTGTTCGATCTCGCGATCGGACATGGCTCGTCCCGTCCGGTCGCGGACCTTCTGATTGTCATGCTGGAGGTAGTTCGTGAGCTTCTCAGTGCCTTCATCGTCCCTATAATTCGTCTTGTAGATCGTGTCCCGATCGTCTCCGTGCATAGTTAGATCAGGTCGTCAATGTCGGTCACTTTACCATCGTCTCTGTCCTCACTTTCGTCACTACTGTCGTCGCTGCTATCGTCAGTCATGAGGCCGTCGAGGGGGTCGTGTTCGGCGAGTGGTTCGCGAAGCCGGTTGCGTGACCATGTGAATTGGTCGTCGATCCACGTTTCGGGAGGGCTGTGCTGGCGCATGAGCAGGCGGAAGTTCACGAGGGGGTAGTTCGCGGATCTGGCGTGAATATCGCGGAGGTCCTCGGCCGTTTCTTCGACGTCCCCGACAGAGTCGTTGATCCGGTCAATGGCTTGCTGGGTAATTTCCTCGAGGCGTTGTTCGACGTTGAGGTCCTCGGCGAGTTGTTCTTCAGCATCGAGTTGGCGTTGGCGTCGAATGAGCTGGAGGCAGTAGGCACTCAGAGATTTGTCCTGTTCTTGGGCTTCTCGTTTGAGTGCGTTTTGTTCGTTTTCCGAGACGTAGAATGTGACCCGCTTGGTCCGTCCGCTGTCATTATCACCAGTCATGTATTTTCGTCCGTGGGGTATGCTGGCGGGGCGGAACTGCGCTGTTTGGTGGGCAATTTGAGAGAAAGGCAGGTTAAAGACCTGATGTGGGCAAGCCCACATACCGCTGCCATCTGCCGATTTCGTCTACTGTGGTACACAGTAATAGCACTGTGGTCAATATCCTAGTATTTTACCCATTGAGCGCGATAAAAACGTGGGTATACCCGGCCAGTCTGAGAACGCGGGCCTACCAATCGTGTCTTAGATTCTGATATTTTTGATTCGTCTTACCTTGTGTAACACATCCTCCTTCTCACGAAGGTGATTGTTGCACAAGGGAAGGTGTCAGAGAATGATCTGAATGAAGCGAACTGGCCGCTAGAGATATTGCTATTTATCGATAGTGTTTTCGCTGGTCTGCTGAATAGACAGCGCGTATCTCACTCTGTAGGGTACTCCCAGACAAACAGCGGTATAGAGAAATCAAAATACTGCTCTAACACTGCTTGAACATCGTTCTCAGTTCTTCCGAGAGTAGGGAAATTAACGTACGAAGGAATCAACAGTACACCCGCATCAGCGGTGCGACCCATCGAGAACACGTTGGGATCGCGATGAGCGATCTCCATTTTCATCAAATGCCAGTTCACACGCATTTGCTCACCGCTCTCGTGTTCGACTACAACTCCATCATTATAGGCATCAAAACTCGCTCGACGAGAGACTACGTCGTAATCGGTGGTCGTCTCAAACTTCACTGAGACCTCCTGCTCCCATCCCAGCGGATCAAGTAGTTCACGCCGGTCACTCAAATACTGATTCCCCCCACCATAGTCGATATATGCCTCTGCAATTGCTGGTAACTCCTCTTTCAAACCCTTTTTCTCGACGATTTCTCTACCCTCGTTGAACGACCACGTATCCCGTCTCCGAATCTCAGGCCTCATTGAGCGATGAGATCCTTCACAGTCCCTTAGAATTTGAGGTTAACCTATATCCTCCCGATTTGCGTGATTCACGCTCTATATCTTACACGCAATCATTGACAATTTCTGGATGGGTTTATAGGCTAATCACTGTGTGTATTTCCTGTGTAAATCGGTTCTCCAAGTACGATCAACAGATGTGAACTATCCATGTCTCTGGCGCAGCTGGCTACCAGAACCCTCACTCACGAGCAAGTAACGCCGTATTCTCACGTCTCTTCGCTCCGTTCCGAGACGGGGATTCCTCGCTCGCTCGGGACAGTCGTCATACCGCCAAGCTCGAGAGGGGTGATCCGTCGGCACGTCCTGTCGCTCGCAGTCGCGCTCGTCGGGGGAGTTATTGCGGGTGCCTACCTTGTCGGGGGTGTGATATGAACGACATGACCGTGTGCGACCGGTGCGGGCGCGAAGTCGAGCCCGTCACCACCGCCGTGCGGGCGACGCTTTGTTCCAAGTGTATCCTTCGGACACACTTTGAGGCGTAGCCACCGATGCCTCGTTTCTAGCGGGAGCGTAGTACTGAGTGCCGCCGCTTTCCCGACTGGGGAAAATCCCCAGCCCAAGACCACATAATTCGATAGTGACAGCTACCCAAATTTTAAGTATATTGACATTGTTTGACTTGTTGGCAGGCTCACAATAGCTGCCACGACGGATACACCCCGTCGATCATGTTGAACCTCTCCGATTCGGAGAGGTTTTCGATGCGAAATCAGTATCACATATAGAGAGTCTTCTCGGCACCTAGTCACCGATAAGTTTCGAAGTCGTAGGGGAATCAGTAGAATTTGGTCTGGGTTTCACTTCCGGATGTGCATATCTCGCGGTCCAGCAGCTGCATTCGTATTGGATAAATGGAAATACAGTAATACTTATCACAGTAGACATTTATTTTGATTGTGGAGGGAAGACCTTGACGAAGGGCCCTAGGGTCAAACCTTTGGCCTGGGGATAGGTACCCTCCGCAATGTGAACGCGAGATATCTCGTGAAAAAGACCACAACGGGGCTTATGGTGCTTCCGTTGGGTGCGGTCGGGTGGCTGCTCGCGAAGCGGACTGTCAGCTGATCCCTAACGGTCGCAGCAGGCGGGAGGACCCTTCCCTGAACGCTCTGAAGTAGGGGAAGTGCTGCCTCGACATAGCCCCTGGGTGAAATGTCGGGGTTGTTCGCCTGGCCGAATTCCACTCATTCGATGAGGACTGCATATTCCTTGTGTCGAAAACTCAGAGAGCCATATTACCTTTACACCGTCCCGGCCACCGCACCGCCCCTGCCGTCGCGCCTCCGGCGCGCTGGCGGGATAAGATACCAGCCCCGCTTCCCCCACCACAGCGGGATGAACCCCACCGCCTCATAGTGAGGGGGTGGCCCGGTTTCGACACGGGGTGTCAATATCCCCTTAAGAGGGGTGCCCAAGGGCAGAGGCGAAAAAGACCGTATGTGTGGGCATCAGTCGTCAGCCTCCGCGTTCGCGTACATTTCAGTGAGGGGCGAAGCGGCGATCGCGTCGGCCGTGTCCTCGTCCTCGAGCTCGCCGGACTGTTCATCCTCCTCGTGGAATTGCTGTTCAACGGGCGCGAGCGCGCTCCCGTTGAGGAACCGGCTCATGTAGCGATCGAACTCGCCGTGGTCGTCGGCGTCGTAGTTGAGCACGTAGTCCTCAAGCGGCGACGCCTCGGCACGGACCCGGTGCCAGCCGGGGATATCGTTGTCCGTGACCCCACAGACGAACTCCGTATACCCTGCGTTCGCACGAGCAGGAGTGAGGTCGTTTTTGATCGTATCGACGATCGCCTCGTTCGGGACCATCTCCCGGATCGCCTCCTCAGTCTCCGTAGTGGACATCGGCATGTTGTAGATCTGCTTGAAGCTCGTCTGATCGAGGAGCGCCTGTTTCTTGTCGGCGTTACTATCCGACGAGTTGCTCGAGACGAACTCCGACGGGTGCTGGCTCATCAGCCACATTATCGCATCGTAGCGAGCGACCTCGCGGAACTGTTTTTGCAGCCATGACACCTGAGCGTCATTGTGGAGGAGTTGGTGAGCCTCGTCGATGAGGAACATGACCTCCCCCTCCGTCCGACGGATCTTTTGCGTGACCTGCGACTGGGCGAGACTCATCATTGCCGACTCCTCGGCGTCGGTGTCGCTATTGAACTGCGAGAGGTCGAGATAGGCCATGCTCACGTCAGTATCAATCAACCCGAGCGACGTCTCGCCAAGCAAGTTGTGGTACTTTCCGTTCTCGGAAAATCCCGAGAGTTTCGCGAGGAGTTCCGCCGCACGGTCTTCCCGAACATCGCTCTCGGAGTCCGCACTACTAACAGTGTAGTCACCGGGGTTCTCCCCCATGTCTTCCCACGTCGTCAAGAGGTCGCTCACGGTTGGATTCTCGTCGCTTTCGACGTTGCCCGGTGAAATTCCGTGGTCGCGATACGTCCGCTCGATGCCGTCCTCGATGATCGTGTGATACTCCGAGGCGTCGACGCCCTGAGATTCGAGGATACTCTTAAAGAAGTTCGTCGCGAGGTCGACACTCATCCGGTAGGCGTCGATGTCTTGATTCCCTTCCGGCGGGGCTTGGACGTCGAGCGGATTGATCGTCTTGTCGCCCTCAATCACGATGTGCTCGCCGCCGAGCATCTGTGTGAGCCCCGTAAAGCCACCCTGCGTATCACAGACTATCAGCGTCCGGTCGTCGCTCTCAGCGTACCACGCGCTCGCTGCCGAGCTTGCACCGTAGGTTTTGCCCGACCGGGTGATCCCAAGCGTGATCATGTGCGGCGAGGAGCCACGCTCCGCCGGATTCGTTCGGAACGGGAGCCCCGTCTCAACGTCCCGGCCCCAGTTGAGCCCGCCGTCCTCGTTGATCGTCGCCGTACACGGCGGGAACGCCGCACCGAGGAACCCACCGAGAACGCGCTTTTGCTTCGGTCCACTGGTTCCCGCGTCCCCGAGGAGCGTCGAGAGTCGCCTCTCGACCATGCCGGGATCCGAATCGTCGCTCAGGACGTCGTTGAACACGTTGCCCTTGTTCGGCGAGCACGAAGCGAACAACTCGCGTTGCATCCGCGACGGGCGAAGGACAGTCGCCTCGACCGGCGAGGATTCGAGGATCTCTTTCACGTCGGCGATCCCCTCTTGGAGCGCGCCCATCTTCGCTGCGTCCCAACTGTCGAAGTCTCGATGCTCACTCTCTGCGAGGCCGAGAGCGGCCCGTGGACCGGCACGAACCGTGACGTACATCGAGATGTCCCACGCTTGTGCGTTCGTGTTGCGAAGCAACTCTCCGGCATCCTCGTAGACGTTCCCACCTTCTCGGGTCCCCCGCGATTCGATCCGGGACTGCTCGCCCGACTTAGCGTTGATGTTCGCCTCGCCGTCCTGGAGTTCCTCTTGTGCTTGCTTCTTGTCGACTGCTGTCGCGTCGATCGTAATGTCGAGATCCACGCCGTCGACGCGGTCCATCGCGTACAGCGGCTTCAGAAAGTTGCTCTCGATGTCCGTCGGGTAGTCCGCGATCCAGAGGGTCGCCGCGTACTGCTCGCCGACCTCAACGTAGCTTTTCTTCGCGTCGAAGTGCGACCCGGCGAGTGCCATATCCGATCCGACGAACTCCTCGCGATCCTGAGAGAGACCCGTCTGGAGTCGGTCACGGGCCGCCTCGCTTCCGAGGTCGTCGACGGTCCCACTCTCCTCGTCGCCGGCCTTGAACAACCGGGCATCGGGCCACACACTCGGGCCGTCCTCACTGCGGTTGAACTTCCGCTCAAGGCGTTCATCCGGCTCGTGCTGCTCGCCGGTCCAGTACGCGAGGAGAACCTCCGCGTGTTCTTCGGCGCTCACACACTCCGTCGCGACGCCTGTCACGCCCGCGAACATCTTGGATTCGAGCGTGTCGAGCCGGTCGTACATCTCGCGCTGCTGGGCCTTCCGACGCTGGAAGCCCGAATCGTCGTCCGAATCGCGAACGTGAACGTCGTCGGGAGCAACGCACGTCGTGACGTAGTGATGCATCTCTCGGGGGTCCTCTGCCGGCTCATCAACCTCCTCGAACCACTCGACAACTCCGCGCATGAACTCACCCATGTAGCCCGCCGCCCGGTCGAGAACGCCACTGTAGGCCCGCTCGTTGTATGTGCCGATCGTCTCCTCCAGATCGTGGTCTCGCGTCGTCGAGTAGTAGCTAAAGTCGAAGTCTTTGACCCGCTGGTCGATGTTCCGCGAGAGGGTCGCGACGAGCGAATCGAGCTCGCCGTAGGTCATGTTCGCCGTGGTCCGCGGGTCGACGCGAACGAGGCCGACAAGTGTCCCATCATCCATTTCAGCGGTCCCGTCGTCGAAGATACGGCGGACACCGTGGTGGTCGAACCGCTCGGCCACGGTGTCGCTAACAGGCATCTGGCGGCGCATACCGAGGTATCGCCGCCACTCGGTGAGGCGCTCTGATGGCGATGTGTATTCGTGGGTGAGCAGGACCACGCCAGCCCCGCCGAGCCCAGCAACGAGGCCAATAATAGTCGTCGGGATCATGACCGCTAGTGGTGCGCCGAGCGCGACGAGAACGCCACCGAAGGCGGTCACGCCGAACGCCGGGGCGAGGAAGAGAATATCGTCGAGCGTGAACCGGCTCACGATCGGGATGCTCGCGTCGATGTCCGGCAAGGACAGTTGCGTCGGGTCTTTCTCTCGAGTCTGTTCGCCTCGAATGTCGTTCGTGTCAGCCATTGTTAGTCATCACTCCGCGATCTGCGTCGTCGTTTGACCGCATCTCTGCGCTGCCGATTGATCGCTCGATTCCGGGCCGTCCTCGAGGAGTTCGCCTCACTATTGGTCGTCTTCGACGCCGAACCCTGAGATGTGGACGACGGAGATGTGCCCGTAGACCGCTTGGAACAAGAGGAGCCGGGGCGGCCGAACTTCGCCGTTAGCATTGCCCCGCCCATCCGGCTCCCTGCTCGTTGCTTCGCGTTCGCTGCCGTCTGGTTCGCCGTCGACCGCGCCTTGGTCGCGTAGGGAGCAGCGGCCGACTTGAGGCGACTCTTTGCGCGCGAACCGGCGGACGTGGCCGCATTGTTCGCTGTCGACGCCCCACGGTTGGCCTTCTTGACCGTGATCGTTGAGAGAGCGAGCCCCGACGCCGTCTCAATATTTTTAAAAAAGATCCACGGAAGGCCGAGCAACGCGAACGCGAGAATGATCGCCGTTCCCAGGAGGCTCGCAATCTGGGTGCCAAGTCCCACTGCGTCCCATATCATCATGTCCGCGAGCCGCAGGAGAAGCGACTGAATGATCCTGAGCAGCGGAAGCATACCCAGCGCTGTCAGTCCAAGGTTCGCCGTCGACTGCAGGGGTTTGACCGGGACGGCCTTGCTCGCTACGATAAAGGGGAAGAACGCGAACAAGACGAGCGGGAGCATGTAGATCCCGTACATGATGAGCCCGCCGACGATCACCACACCCGCGTTGATCGCCATAAGGACGAGAACGACGATGTGACCGAGCCCCAGCTGGACGATCCCGCTCCCATTCTGGACGAACTCGTTACCACCCGGCGCGATCGCCGTCGAGATGGTGTTGATCCCATTGAAGTACAGGCCGAGTAGGACCATCCCGGTCAGCGTCGCGAACGCGGAGTAAATGAGCGTCCGAAGGATCTCCCGCTGCTTCTGCCGACTCTTGATGTCGAACATGTAGATCAGGCCAGCGGCCCACAACGGGGCGGACATGGACGTGGCGGCTACGTAGAACGCCGCCGGGACGTTCCACATGCCCGTCGGCATGATCCACGAGCTCGGCGAGGTCGGTTCTCCAGGCGCCGCGATCCCGACGAAAGCGGCGTTGAGTTCGTCAGCGTAGCCCGCGACGCCATCTTGGATATCCGCCCAAATCCATTCAATTGCCCCCTCAAGCCAATCACCCGGACCGGGGACCGACGGCATGAGCCCGCCACCACCGAGTATGCCGCCACCGGATCCGTCGCTCGCGGTCGTACCGTTGCCGGTGGTACTATTACCGACTGAGCCGTTAATGTCTGTACTATTCGGCGTCTCACTCGTGCTATTATCCGTCTCATTGCCGATGATCGGCTGGCCGAGTGCTGGAGCCCCAACACTCGAAAGGACGAGAACGGCGACAATAGCAACCCGAACCCAATTTCTCACGAATCAGACCCTCGTGAGGCTTAGAACGGGAGCGTGACGATCAGAAGGTTCAGCTCGAAGCCGATGCAACCGAAGCTCTCGGGAAGCAGTTGACCAAGCATTGCCCCGACGAATGGGACGCCGACGAGGCCGCCGAACATCGACGCGCCTGCCCCCTTCGCCTCCTGACGAGCCATATCGCGCTTGCTGTCGTCGATCGAACCCGCGTCGTCGATCGCCCCAATCCCGCGGATCATCCCTTTGCCGGTGAGATACACCGCTGCGAGGATCCCAGCCGCCGTTACGACCCAGCCCGCGCCGGACCCACAGAGGGCGTTTCCGAGTTCTTGGGTCTGTGCCGCGGCAGGGCTCGCAAGCATCGTCATCACCACGGCGGTCGTCGAGAGGACTATTGACGTCTCCTCGAGTGCCGACCGAATGGGGGTCTCAGAGGATGGTAAGACGTTCTCGCGGATGGTATCGTACAGTCGATTTTCACCGTCATTTCGCTGGCGTGGTACCATGATTACATCAATTAAACCCAAGCACTTAACTACTTTGTATTGAATAGTAAATACGTATGTTGAATAGCAGTCGGAATAGACATGCGATACAATAGTGAATCTCATAACACAATAGCAGAAGAATCTTATATGTTAGTCCGGATGCAAACAAAAAGCGCAATGGTAAATGAAAATTACACACCCTCAGAAGAGGAAGACCGGATCCTTGATGTGTTCAAGGAGGGACGGGATGAGGGCAGTCCATGGGGGTACGCAACCCCACGCCACCTCCGAGAGGTGACAGAAACTAAGAAGGGCAATATTGAGTATTATCTCCGACAACTGACGTCCGCTGGTTGGCTCAAGAAGGTCACACGGGGATTCTACAAATTCGTCTCAGATCCGCGGGAGGAGTCAGATGAGCACTGAGAGCAACCCCGGCCTGCTCCGGCGACTGTTCAACCTCGCGCGGTTTGTCGTTGTGGGGCTGATCATCTACGTTGTGAGCATGGCGATCCTGATGGGTCTCCGCGGCCCCATCATTGCCGCCTCCAGCAGCGGGACATTCACTGCTATCTTCGGCGCGTGGGTACTCGCGACCCTTGGAATCATCGCCGCGATCAAATAAGCACACCTCTATTCATGACCGATTTATCTACCCTTTCGAGACGTGGCTTTCTTCGCGGTACCGCCGGGCTCGCCGTCGCCGGCTCACTCGCCGGGTGTTACTACTCGACGAGTGGATCAGACAGCGGAAACGTTAGCTCCGGTGGCGTCGGGTCGGGCTTCGCCTACGAGCAACCGGACGTCTCCCGCGAAGACGCCACTCATGTCGTACGCTCACCCGACCAATTCGATGCTGCTCTCGACGAGGCCACCCACGAGAACCCCTCGATCGTGTGGATCCCCGCAGACGCTGCTATCAACTACTCTGGCCGGTCTCGGGTCGTCACTAATGCCGTGATAGCATCCAGTCGATCAGTCAACCATCCCGGCGGCCTCATCTACAGTAACACGATGGGCGGGACCTCAGAAGCCTACCGTGGCGGTCCCGTCGACGGCGTCCTCGAGCTCGGCGCGAACAGTCGCATGACTGGCGTACGCTATCGCGGTCCCACAAGCGCGACATGGGAGCACCCACTCTATCCGGGCTACATCCCGTTCGGGAGCGGACCGGCCCCGGATCGTGAGGAGTATCGCTCACAACGCCACTCTCGCGGGATCAGTATCACCTCGGGGAACGTTCGGATCGACAACTGCGAGATCTTCGGCTGGAGCACGCAAGCGATCTCAGTCAACTGCCCCCGCAGCTGGGGTCGAGAGCGGGACCAATCCCATCCTCGAATCCAGAACTCTTCAATCCATGACTGTGGTCTCAGTGGCTACGGCTACGGACTTGAAGTCAACACAGGCCATCCCGTTTGTGAACGGAGTTACTTCAACGGCTGCCGACATATGGTCGCTGGCGAGGGGTATCCGGATTGTGGATATACCCTCTCAGGCTGCTTTTTCGGGCCCGCAGGCTCGCTCTTTCCCATCGATATGCACAATCTCGCCGAGAATATCGGCGGGACAACTAACCCCGACGACTACGAGTATCGCTACCGCTCAGGCGGTCTCATGCGGGTACTCAACTGCACGGTCGCGTTCTCCCATGTAATCGACATCGCCAGTACGGAAAGTGGCTCGCTGTCAGCGGGAGGGAATCCGTTCGCCGGAGAGCAGACCTCCGCGATCTCAATCGGCGGGCTGCCGGCTCAAGGCGTGCAAGTCGCCGGCTGTCGATTCGTCCATGATTCGCCGGACAGTGCGTTCTCGCAGGGACTCCTCCCACGCCACGCCGAGACTAATCAGTTCGGACTCGCCCGCTGGGAGAGCAAGAACAATCAGTTCGGACTTACCGCGAACTTCCCTGTCGGTCAGCCCTGAGTTCGGACATACGTCGCGATCTCGTAATCCGTGGCCTCGCCAGCCCCGCTCCCCCTCGCCGTAATCGAGAAATCCCATTCGTCGCCCGGCGCTAATCCTGTCGTCCCACCAAGTGCGGGCCTCCCGAGTTGCTCGCCCTCCTGGAGGAACTGAACCTCAAGGTCTAGCGTGAGCGGCTCGTCGGCCTCATTCGTCGCTGTTCCGGTCACTGTCGCTGCGTTCGTTTCCGTTGTAAGCTCCGTTCCCGAGATCGCCACGTCGTCGCTCGTTGGTTCTTCGGTCGCCGCACTCTCGTTGATCGCTGATTCGTTTGTCTCCGGTCCCTGCGGGTCCGGTTCTGGGTTCGCTGCCTTCGACTGTTCGCTTTGATTCTGCACGTCCTCCTTGCTGGCCTCCGGTGCCTCCCCGTCCTCGTCGATATCATTCCCCGTCGTATTGTGATCGCTCTTAGGAGTGGACTCAGATCCCTTCTCATTGTTGCCGTCCTCGCCCATGAGTACCCATGTCGTTGCACCCGTTACGGCCACGCCAACTGTCGTCGCTATTCCAGCGGTCATGCCTCTCCGTTTCATCGTTCTCTGTTCATTCGACTGTGTTCGCTCAAATCTTGGCCACCGCAATCAGGCACTACAAACAGTCGGTTCTGAGACGTGGTGAAACCACCGTTATCGGAACCGCCGGCCTGTCCGGAACGAGGCGGTGCTCGCTGCGCTGCGCGCCTGTCCTCACCGCCTCCTTCGCTGCGCTCAGTCGGCGGCTGCGACCATCCTCCCGGCCGGCGGACGCTTACACCAACCGCAAGTACGAGAGGACCGCCTGCCGAAGGGATGAGCCACCAAAGAAATCGACTCTTGGAATCGAGACACGAAGCGGACGACTGACCCGTTACTGACAGCGCCACCCCGACGCCGTCCCTCATTCTCCCCCTTCGCGCTGTCAGTTCAGGCGCGCGTGCGCTCGACCCTCATCATGCCAAAGGACGATGGCGGTGGAACAAAACAAACCCATGCAAACCCACCCGTCGGTGGGCTCTATTTCGCGGTGTCCGCTCGTCCTGACCCTCGATGCGGGACTACTCACATCGCCGTTCGACCGCAGCCTTGCGATTCGGTGGGCGAATTTGGAATGAAAAACACGAATTGAAGAATATGAATATGAAAACGGCCCGCCACAGAAACAAGACGTGTCGACAGAACCGAATGAACCACGACAGGACGGGGGCGGGAAAGAACCACCCAACCACGACAGAACCGGTGAAACCACGCGGGAGCGGCCCCAACAACCCACGCGGTGCGTTGCTGTTGCGTTGTTGTTGTTGTTGTAGTCTAGTAGTAGTAGTAGTAGTAGTAGAGTAGATCTAGATCTAGATCTCAAATCTAGATCTAGAAGTAGAAGAAGTCGTGCTGACCTCTCTCCCATCCGTGTCAATCAAATAGTAAAAGGACGAACCGCCCGGTCGTGTTAGTTGTCCGCGTCGGGGTCTCGTGGACGGTACTTCTCTTCCCTCTCCTCGAGTGGTCGCATCTCGCCGTCCTTGCCGTAGCCGATGTTCTTAGCACTCTTCAGTGAGCTCTTGGGGTTTTTGTCCGGTGGCGAGAATCCACCGCCACCGTCCAAGCCACTAAGAAAGGCTTCGTCGGGGACGTCTGGGTTGCGGTGTTTCAAGTCCTTAATAACGCCTTCGGGGCTTTTCCCGGCTTCTGCTGCGATACTCTCAACTTGGCCGTGGTCGGCGAAGAGATTCCTCCCTTCGATACGGATGTTGTATTCGAGACTCTCGAGTTTGGCCTCATACCGGTCCTCTTGGGTCGTGAGGTCGTCTAACTTCCGCTCGATGTCTTTGGCTTGGTCCTCGAGATTCTCTAGCTTCGCGTTCAACTCCCGGCGTTCTCGCTGTAGCTTATCCCGTTCTTCCCGAACGTCCTCGAGCCGGGATTCAAGCCGCGAACGCTGTCCCATTTCTTCGCCGAAGGCCACACGGTTCAATTCCTCTCGAATTACTTGACTCATTCCCCCATAAGGGAGTTTGGCCTTTGCCCCGTCGCGAACGGACTCGGGGACTTCGACGGCGACTTGGACCATTCGCTCCTCTGTGTCGGGGATATTCATTTCCTCGTCGCTAGTCTCGTTCATCGGGCGATCACCCCGTCCCCGTCGGCCAGCGGGTGGCCGATTCGTGCGAGCACGCACTCGCGGCGCTCGGTGTAGTCTTCGGGAGCGGAGATCATTCGGTGACCACCCCCCAGGCCGGGGTAAGGCCCTCGTCGTCGAGCCGCTTCTCGGCCCGCTCGAGGACACCGTCATGCACGGGGATGTGCGGGTTCTCGATCGGCACCTCACCCTCGTCGGCTTCGTCGTTGATCCGCGCCTCAATCACGAGAATGTCGATGTCCGAGGTCGTGCTCGGTGTCGGGTTGTACAACTGTGAGAGGTTGATCTCAGCCTCGTATTTTTTCCCATCGGCGTCGCGCTTCTTTACCGTCTTGACCTTGTGGCCGTCGGAATTGATCTTATCGTAATCGCGGATAACATCGTCCGAGAGCCGCCGGCGCTGCTCGCCGAGCAGTTTGCCGACGCGCCGTTTCGTAACGGTCTCGGCGGCCTCGTTGCCGTCGGTGTCGTTGTCGCTGGCGTTACTGAGTTCAGTCGTTGTTGGGGTCGTGTCGTGTGTACTCATACAGATAGAGGGCGATCTGACGACCCGGGAAATGAGTACAGGAAAACCTTTTACTCTTCATCACCATGGAGAGTGTAGGAGCACATTCAATACTCATCGCCCTCGCTCCGGGGCCGAACTTCGACGTACGAACGCGGTCCTGCCAGGGAAAGCGCGTTCGTGCGTGCCACAGTTCCTTTTCCGCGAGAGCCATCAGTTGGTACTCTCCGCGGTCGGGGTCTCACCGTATGCCTTCTCGAGCAGCTGTTCAAGCGCGGCGTCCATTGATCGGAGGTTGCGCTCGTCGCGAACCGCTCGGAGCCCGTCGGCGTTTTCGGGCGAGACTGCGATTGTAGTAATCTCCACTATACATGATATTGTTATACAGCCACCACCATTAATGTTTTGTATGTGGGTCAAGTATTTTCTTTTACGATGGACGTATCCGCGGATCAGAACTCGCTCTTGACAGATACTCAACGCGAGTTCCTACGTATGTCTGAGGCCGAACGCGAAGAGGAGTTCACGAAACAGCTCAGGTCGTACCACAAGCGTAACATCCTCAAACGGTTGCATGTCGGGCTCCCCGACATTTCGTTGATCCTTGAGGAGCTGCCGATCGAGGACTTGAAAGAGGCCGTCGAATACGACTCTTCATTTGCAGCCCAAGAGGACACGCAGTCGCTCAGTCTCTCCGATCTTGTGACTCTCGCGTTCGTGATCGAATCGCAGTTACCATACCTCGAAACGGGTGCCAAAAGCCAGCAAGGCCGCCCCGAACGACGTGCTGAGTTGATGGTCCGCGCCGGGATCATGAACGCACTCGAGATGCTCGGCGAGAGTTGGACGGATCTCTCGGTCGTTGTCGACCGTGGCGATCCCCTGGAGGAGCTCGCCGAGCAGGACCTAATGACGCTCTCGGACGATGAGTTAGACCAACTCCGCTCGGCGGGGTTTATCTCTCGCGAAGAATATGCTGAGGCGATACTCGGGGCGTCCGAGTAGCTCACCCTTCGTTTTCCGGTTCTACAGCGTACACGGCTCCAACCCAATCTGGGGGTAGTAATCAACGGCGGCCCCACCATCTGCCGGATCGTCTACGTCGCCAGCACACCGAACCCAGCCATTGTCCAGTACGGAGACGTCGCGGTAACGCATCCTCACCAAGCTCCATCTCCCCGGTCATCTCGTCGAGCCTGTGAACATCTACATTCACAACATCGTGGATGGAACGCACAACGTGCCCGTTCTGGCCGTCGGTCTCGGGGGTCATTCTTCGCTCTCCTCGATGAGTCGCCAAATTACGTCTTCGTAGCTCTCGCCACGCTTCTTGCGGTCATAGAGTTCGTCGGCGAGCTTTTCGGAGACGCTGATACTGGTCCGGGCCATACTGGCCGTTTGGCTCTGTGCCATATACTTCTATACTATTCTCATCTACATAAATCTATGTATACATACAAGCACTCAAACATTAATGCATAGGTTTATGGGTTTATAGATAGTAAGTATAGATAGAGAAACCCGGTGCTATCGGGCGAAAAGTCGCCCCGGTGTCATCAGCACCGAGGCCGGGTTTCTCTGGATCAGGAAACCCATGAACACGAACACGACGCCAACGAAAGAAGGTATCGACAAGCGAACGATCCGCGCCGCCACCGAGAGCATGAGCATCGACCGCCACGCCGGCGAGCCCGGCGAGTATGACGTCTACAGCGAGAGCGGCTCAGTGTACCGCGTGTGCCTAATCACCGAGACGTGCGACTGTCCCAGCGACACGTATCAGGACGGCGCGTGCAAGCACCAGCGCCGCGTCGAAATGGCACTCGGCCAGCGCGACGTGCCCGAGCTCGACGAGGAGACGGACGTCGAGCTGATGATCGCCGCTCGCGAGCAGTATCGTGGGCTGGGTGATTCGACGGTTGAGCACCGACCGGCCGACGATGCCGTGGTCGTGACCGACGGCGGTGTTGCGATCGAGAGCGCCACACAAGACGACGCTGGTGAGGAGGCTCGAATCACCGGCCCGCACCTCGAGCCGCCGGAACAGGGTGGCGCAACGTACTACAGGTGCGAGGACTGTGGCCGGGAGTCGCTCCGCCGTGGAGACGTAGAGCGCTCGGAGTTCCACGCCGAGGGGTGCGCGCTCCGATGAAGATCATCCTTCGATAGAGTAGCGAGTATCGTTCTTGAGCAACGCAGCAAAGCGTCGGGGGATATTTTATCGATGAGAAGCAGATACAGCCGACAATTGCCAAGCTACAACTATTATTTCCCACCACAGCGTCTACAGAAGCAGCTTCTAGATCACATAGGAAGCTACAGTAGATACTAGGAAAGTATTAATGTCTATAGACTCTACAATAGACTACAGTAGGTAATAGACGATAATGGAAGTAACAGTAACGTACGATCTGGAGGTAGAATCAGACCGTGAAGCGTTCATGCGAACCATATCCGAGCTAGACCATGAGGAACAACGTGAGGAAGATCACGGAGACGAGGGGCGTCCCCCAATGCCCTCAGAGGAACACAGAATGGTGTACGAGGCGGTAAAAGCGAATCCTCGTCACGCTCTTCGAGTCTATCATGAGACGCTAGCGGAAGACAATGAAACCCCGTACGATAATTTTCAGCAACCTGATGGGTGGAACGACGAGCGGGTCGACATTCGATCAAAGATGTGGGACCTCAAAGAACTCGGCTACGTGGACAATGCTACCCAACTTTGGTATCCAGTAGAGGTTGAGTCCTAACTCTATACTCGTTCTTGATTATAAAGGAGCGATACAGCACTGGTCAATACTGAGTCCCCGGCGAGGAGTTCTCAACAGTTTTAGAGGGGATCGACCTACGCGACGCGGGCCACTCGTATCGGACGATCGAGAACCAGACCAGCGTTCTCTACTCGACGATTCGCCGAATCGTCAAGCGCTGACGTTGAAGTTACTCCAACGCTGTTTGGATGGGCACCCATTGTCCGTTCGCGTCCTGATACTTAACCTCTCGTGGGCCGCTATACGACCCACTATTACGAGCGTCAGAACCGCGAATATCGTGATCCGCTTCGCGGGCCATGCCTGTAGGGCTCCACGTACTCCCATTATATTCAATCCGCCCTCCTCTTACGATCCCCGTTCTTTCTTCTCCTGCGTACTCTCCGCGCTCAATCTTGAATCGGACTTCCGTCCCGTCGTCTAATTGTTCAACAGCAGGGTTACTCGAACTCTCCTCTTCCTCGTCGGTTTCAAACGTAGTATTTCGATTCATTCTGTCTCTTTGCGCTTCTTCTTCGTCAACATGATTGAGAATGCGTGCTAGGATAGTGTTGTACGATTCATCTCTATTCCCATAACTAGCGAGCTCTCTGTGCAATTCCTCATCCAGGTTGATCGTCGGTGTCATCGTTCCACGTGGACACATACGCTCGTTATACTTAATATTTCTCCCCATTTAGAAGGGAAAGAGGAAGAGAAACACAATGAACAAACACTCCTCTTTAATGGCGTTAACTAACTCGGACTGTCGGGAGTGTAACAACGAGGCAAAGCGGAGTGACTGACTAATAGGCTTCTTGTCGCGATATTTTGATTCGGGCCTACGTCTGGCCTAGGGTCGTCTCCTCCTTACCATCTCATTTCTGGAGAAATTACAAACGCAGCGGTGACTAACTCTGGCTCTTCTGGTGTGACGTGCTGCTCCTCTTCGAGCTGGCTCAATTCCTTGTCTCGTTGTCGTCGGAGCTGTTCGAGTTCACGCTGGGCGTTCCCGATCGGCGCACTCATATCGGTTCCCTGCTCAGCACGCTGCTGATATGTCTCAAGGCGCTCTTCCCACTCCTCAATCTGATCAGTAAAGTAACGCTCGGCGTGCTCGCGTTTGATACCGATCTCTCGTTCCCGCTCGGTTCGAGCTTCATCCGCAAACGATTCGACCTCGTCCCACGCTCTCGCTTCGGCTACATCGTGGAGTTGAGATGCTTTCGATGCAAGTTGATCAAGGGTTGTGCACGAATTAACGACGCTATCGTTCGGCGACAGCGTTTCTACGAATTCTGGTATCTCTGCTGTGATCGTCCCTTCACGCGTCGCATACAGCCTAACGAACTTTTCAGTGATCGCATCACCTGTACCCGAAACGTATCCAAGCCGATAGTTGAACAGAATCCCCGATGTCACCTCGGGGTTCGACGCTACTTTCACGGCGATTTGGCCCTGGACACGGTTCGAATCGAGACAGTAGTCGATGAGTGACTGGACTAGCGGATGATCGAGTGCGATGAAGTCGACCTCGTCTTCTTCCATCGCGACGTCTTTCGTGAACGTTGCCGTGTCGTAGTGGCTCTTGATTTGGTCTCCGGTGAGGACGTTTGGGACCTCAAGTCGGAAGATATCACCACTCGATCGAGCAGGTCCTGGACGTACTCCTTTGATCGTCCCACCGAACTCGTCGAAGAATTCCCGGACGAGCGCTTCAATATCAGCTTCACCTACCTCGCCGTGGCGACTTCGCTCGATGATTTCTAAGATTTCTCGATCTTCATCAGAGAGATCGAACCGATCGCGGATGAGAAAGTCGTTTTCGACCGTTTCGAGCGCTTCCTTTCGCTCTTCGATCGTTGCTTCGATGTCGGCAACTACCTCTTCAGTCGGTCGGCCTTCGGCGATAGCGGCCATGATCGTCTCGTCGAGGTCGACATTCTCGAGAATCCGGCCAAGCACGTCCGATCGCATCCCGAGATCGGCCTCAATCTGATCGGTCTTCTCGAGGAGGAGTTCGAGAATATCGCTTTCTCGCGTGTTATCGAAGAAGAGGTTGCGTATCTCAACGGTCCGATCCTGCCCATAGCGATGGAGTCGACCCATTCGCTGATCGATCCGAATCGGATTCCATGGTAGGTCGTAGTTCACCATGATGTGGGCGAACTGGAGGTTGAGACCCTCCTGTGCGGCGTCGGTTGCTAACATTAGGTTCGCTTCGTTCTCGAACTTCTCCATCTCTCGACGCCGACGCTCTTGTTCGAGATCGCCGTACACCTGCGCGATATCGTGCTCTGGGAAGACGGTATCACGCAGATATTTGAGCGTATCCGTGTACTCAGTGAAGATCAGGATCTTCTCGTCGGGGTCCTCGGCGAGGATACGCTCGACAAATTCCCGGAGAAGTTCCGCCTTGGAATCGGTCTCGATCGCCTTTGCCTGCCGCCAGAGCTGCTTGACGCGTCCGAGTTCCGCATCTATCTGTGATCGATTGAGCGTGATCGTAACGTGTTCAAGGGCCTCCTCAACGCGAGCACGTTCGGCGTCGGTGAGCGTCTCGGGCTCCGTACTGTAGCGCGGGATGAGTTCCTGTACGTCGTCCGGCAGATCCTCGGCGACAGCGTCGTTTTGAATCGCACGCATCCGATTTTCGAGTGATTTCCGGATAGCGTGAATGCTCGAGACGAGCCGTTTCTGATAGATGACCATCGTGAAGCCGGCGGCCTGGTTCTCCTCGTTTTGTGCGAGGTTGTAGTACTCGCGGATGTACTCTGTAACGTTGTTGTAGAGCTCACGCTCCTCGGGAGTCATTTCGACAGGAAGTGCTTCGATGTTCTTCTCAGGGAACATCCGAGTCCCATCGGTCTCGTACATATCGTCTTTGAGTCGGCGAATCATCAGGTCCTCCAAGCCTTCGGGGGTGATCTGGGATTCGTGGCTGAACCGATACGGATCGAGGAGGCTAACAAGGTGATAGAACTGGTCGGATTTTCCTTTGTGTGGCGTCCCGGTAAGCAACAGGAGTGCATCGGAATTGTTCGCGACGGCCTCGCCGACCATATAGCGTTGTGTGCGCTCAGTTGAGTCGTCGCTCGACCGGCGAGCCGTCAGATGGTGCGCCTCATCGAACACAGCGATGTCCCACTCCTCTTCGAGATTTCGTAGAGCCTCAAGTACGTCGTCCTGTTTGGCGAAGTCGATCGACGTGATGATACGGTCTTCCTGTTGCCAGACGTTCTGGTTCGGATGTGACTGACGATACGCCTGAACGGTGTTACGATCATAAAGGACGAAATTCCGGTCGAACTTCTCGCGGAGTTCCTCTTGCCACTGGACGGCCAGCGGTGCGGGGGCAACGATAAGTACCCGTTCAGCACGTCCTCGGGCGATGAGCTCCTCGATAACGATCCCGGCCTCGATAGTCTTTCCGAGGCCGACCTCGTCGCCGACGAGATAGCGGTGGTCGTAGGAGTTCAGGATCTCGTAGGCGGCTTGGACCTGATAGGGCTCGATCTCGATACGGTTGTTTGTCAGGGAGAGGAAGCGGTCGTATCGATAGGCAAGGTCGAGACGAGTCGCATGCTCTCGGAGATCGTGGTGGAGCGGGTCGTCAACCTGCTTGGCTGCGAGTCGGTCAACGATGGAGTCGATTCGTTCGATATGGGGTAAGCCACCCGGGAGTTTTCGGAGCTGTCCCTCTGTGGTATAGACATGGAGGAGTTGACCTCCATTCGGGCGGTCCTCGATTTTCGTGATTTCGCCCTGTCCGCCGGCGAACTTGACGTGGTCGCCGACTGCGTAATCAGTCATCAGCGACTGCGGACTCGACAATTTCAATCTCCTCGTCGGTCAGGTCGTAGAGGTCGTAGACGATCTCGTCGATGAGCCTGTCGGTCTTCTCGATCTTTGCGTCGAGTTCGTCGGCGCGTTTTTTTGTCTCTACGTAGCGGTCAAGGTCGTCTGCGACTGCGTCCGGATCCGGTAGGATCATCGCCTTCAACCGGTCCACGAGGGAATTGTTCTTCGTCGCGTTGTCCCGGAACCCTCCAATCTCCTCGTCGACAGCAATAGGAACGAACGCCTCAATGAGCGCCGCCTCCTTATCACTCAGGTCTGTAAGCGTGAATGCCTCAAGGAAGTCTGTCTCTGTGTAGCCATAGGATCCTGTCTCGAACGTGTCTTCATCCACGGGCTTGTAGCGCGCTGTCGCCTCGATGGTGACGGTCGACCCGTCGCGTTTCACGCGGGCGCGTTCGACCTGGAGCTTCTCGTCGATCTGGAACATTTGGAACTTCTCATAATCCTCGGTAGTGGCGTCGAGGACGTTCTCGCCGGTGGGTTGGAAGAGGCCGATGTCGGGAAGCGCTGGGCCGTCGGCATAGTTACCGAGGTAGTCGAGAAGATTGAGATTGTATCCGTAGCGACGGTCTGTATATGTCGATCGCTTTCGTGCGAGAAGACTCAAGAAGTCATGTAGTACAACTTGATTGATCCGTTGAGTTCGTATCTGGAGAGTATTTTCCTTAGAAATATTTGAATCGAATTTTTCATATAGTTCAGAGAGTTGGTTCTGTCGATCGTCTGGAGCTAATTCGAAATCGATTCGTCTAATTGGCAGGTCGCGAAGTTCATGAATCCGAACCTGTGCAAAGGTGCGTCCCTCTTCACCTGATCGTGAGCGGTAGACGTAGCGGAGAACACTACTGTTCATTAACGACAGAACAAACCAGAGGTTGTATTTGTCGTGGTTCAGAAGCGTTGTGTGAACAGATTTTGCCGTATAGAGTTCATTCGTATCAATTGCTCCAACAAGTGTGTCTGCAGTTTGTCGAGTGAGTATCTTCTCATCAACTTCCGTATAATTAGGATACACTTGGATTACGATATCACCTTCTACGAATGATTCGTAATCATGACGTAGCCATTTATTCTCGGGCGATATCTGATATCGCTCTATTTCACCACCGCCAACATATCTATGATCCATTTCGGATTCTTTTTCGCCTTCATACATGATGAGATCCGAAATACTGGTTCCTTTACCCCGGTTCTGCCAACCCTGTCCACTCACTTTGTAATCTATACCCGCATCGTGACAGGTACATATCGCAGGTTCAAGTTCGAGTGTCGTCTCTGATCCTGTAATCTTTGCTTCAATTTTATCTATCACACGCCATGGGTTAGCGGTAGCAGGCTCTATTGACAAGGATAGTGGTTGGTCGTATATACTGGATGAGTCTCCCTCTACGAGAGATCCTGCATACGTGTCCATCGGTTCCTCATTGAGGGCTGATACGATCATGGTGAACACTTCCTCATCAAAGACGTAACTATCCCCGAAGTCCACGATCTCCTGAATGGTGTACCTTTGGGAATTTGACCTCCGAAACTCTTGATATTGTTTCCCTTTTAGCGGAGTATTTGGAATGATGTAACTCCATGCGCCTCCGATACTGAGAATGTGTTCAGGCAGAGCAACGAATGCAGTGAATACGTCAGCACGCTCGCTTTCAAATCCAATTCCTTGTTTGCGGCAGTATCTCTTTGCCGTCTCATCAAGTATATCTCCATAAGGAGGATTTCCGATTATCGCATCGAATCCACTACCTTCAATCCGTGTCCCATCTGTCTTGTAGAACGCGACAGGGAATTCTAGCTCCCAATGGAAGAACGATTCCTCAGCCGCCATCGATTGCGCGCTTTTAAACCAATCTTGGCCTTCGATGTTGTCCCACGAGTCGCTCCGCAGCGCCTCAGCCATCCGTTTATCAGCATCAGAAGGAACGTCAAGCCCATACTGCTTGGCCGTGTGAACGTTTACCATCGCCAAGAGGTGCTGGTATAAGGGATCATCGCGGACCTCGTCGTAGACGTCTTCCATCTTCTTGGCGTCTTCAAGCGTCTCATTGTCAATCGAGAGTAAATCCTGAAACCGGTCCATCACATGCTCCAAGGCCTGCTGTCGCGTATGCGCAAATGACTGCTCTAGCGTTAACTGCCCGTCAATAGGTTCGTCGTTGCTGTTGGCGAGTACGTTCTCAATGTCGCTACCGACCAACGAGTTCCCGGTCTTCAAGTGATGGTCGAGGAACGCAAGCGGTTGCTCGGCTGCGAGCGTCCGCAGCCACAATGATACTTTTGCGAGTTCCGTTGCAAGCGGATTCAGGTCCACACCGTAGATGCAACGTTGGGCGACCTTCCGGCGTGCCCAATTGATGTCCCGGTGTTCGTCGGTTGTCTTCTCGTCCATTTGCTCATCTTGACGTTGCTGGGCCTCAATGATCTGACGAGCAAGATAGTTCACAGAGTTTGTGAGGAAATGTCCACTACCCATTGCAGGATCTAATATTTTTAGATTAAACACACGTTCTGCGAAGTCTTGAGCAAATTGACCACCTCCTTCCTTATCGAAGGGATCGCGGGCCAAGAGATCTTCATAGATGTCGTCAATAAGGGGACCAAGAGTGTTCTCAACGATGTACTCAACGACATACTCCGGAGTATAGTAGGAGCCAGTAGCCTTCCGCTCACCGGAGTCCGTGGTTAGGTAGATCTCACCCTCTTCCACGACGATATTACCACCTTCGTCAGGAATCACATACTCACCGTCGCTGAGTGCTAATGGCTCGTCGGCTACGTTGAGTTGATACTCTAGCAGACCTTCATAGATACTTCCGAGGTGGCGCACATCAAGCGATGAGTAGTCAACGAAAATCTTCCCCCCGCCATTGCTATCCTGACTTCGAGTGAGGAGTTCGATCACGCGAGCGAGGTATGCATCACCAACTTTATATGTGGCAAGAAAGCGTGCTTCGCGGCTATCGCCTGTATCTGGATGTGTTCGAAATAGACCGCCGTTATATGCCGGAATATAGAGGTCCGCTGGTGGAATATCATGTGACTTACTTCCTTGATCAATGAGTTCGAATAACTCCTTCAATTGGGACCAGAGGTTGTCTTGCCAGTTTCGATACTTCGAATTCCCGCTGTCGAA
>NC_014300.1 GCF_000196895.1 Halalkalicoccus jeotgali B3 | reverse complement strand
GTATAGCGGGCTCTCTCTTTTCTCGAAACAATCAAACCCCATGGACGACGGGACAGACTGAACCTATGCCTTTCTCACCTTGTGCAATCTCGTCGTCTCTAAAAGGCGATTGGTTGCACAAGGTTTTGACACACCCGGCCATAGCAAGCACCGTCTGACATAGAATCAAGGCAATTGCCCCGCACTCGGTTTGCAATGGACTCAATTACGATCCGGTTGCAAGAGGATCGACTGAGGAGGATCGCTGACGAGGCCGATCAGCGGGATATGTCCCGGTCGGACGTGATCCGCGAATGGTTCGACGAACGCGACGAATTGCGGTCCGAGTGCGCTCGATTGCAAAGTGAGTGCGAAGACTTACAAACCGAGTGCGACCGCTTGCAACGCGAAAAGCGCCTGCTACTGGAGCAACGCGAGGAGCACACCGAGTTAGTCAACGCCGTCAAAGAGGAGCGGACACTCGCGAAACAGAAGGCCAACGCCGGCGTGTTCACCCGTGCGAAATGGTGGCTCGTCGGCATGGGAGACGACGACTAGACAGAAATATGCAGTCGGATACGGTTTATAGAACGGGATTTTGAGGTTAGGAGGGTAGTACCCCTTGTTAGCGGCCGATCCGGGGTTTTACTGGTCCACTTTTGATTAAATCACAAGTCAACAGTGGATTTACCACCCCCCGCGCCCTCACCTCATCCACCCCACATGCCACACCCCAACCCCGAGGGTTCAACCACTACAGAAGGTTCTCTACCACTCCAAGAGGGACTCACGCAGTTTCTCGAGACCAAAGCCAAAGGTGGGTCGATACCGAGTACGTAACGGGCCCGATCCCGCAGACATCGCGATCGGCAGACCGGCCTGTGTGGCGACGCGCGAAGTGGTGGTTGCTCGGCTACGATCCCAATACCAATCACGACGACGCTAAGTGTACTCAGTGAGGCGATTCTCAGGATCGTACAAAAGAGAACCAGGTATCAGTAGAGCGGTTATCGAGCCGATCTCTACTTCTGCACGTTTTCTTCGAGGACTGACCCATCGTACACGACAGGCCACACGAAGATGTTCTCGTGCGCCAAGACAGGCTGCTTTGCCCGTCCTTTCTGCTCGTACTCGATAACCTCTGCCTTGTACAGCGTATCGAGGTCCCGGCTCACTCGACCGACATCGCGATCGACGCGACGTGCGAGTTCGCGAACGGACTCCGGTTCCGTTGTCGCGATCTCTCGAACGAGTTCCATTCGCTTTTCGGTCAGTACTTTTTCTGCTGTCTCTCGTTGTAATAGGTGCGTGTCTTCAAACCCGGCATCAGACAGTCTTTTGACGAATTCGACTGCGGTGCTAACCCGCGTTTTGATACTCATTTTGGTTGCTTGCTTGATTGCGTCTGTCTTACTGCCACATGGCAGTGTGATGGGATGAGTAGTGATCATCCCGTAGCTTGATACGATATTACTTAGACCGACATGTTTATTTTCTGCTGTCGGCGTTTCACTCGTTATTTTTCAGCTATCGAGTGATCTTGATGTGGCCACTCCTTCCGTGGTAAGTTCGCTCGTCGAGCATTGTCCAGCTGTGGCATAGTGGTCTCCCATAGTCTATGTTGACTCAGGACGTCAACACACTTAATATGTTCGGCCTCTAACGAACGGTGAACAGGTCTCCGAAATCGATCATTCAACTTTTCTAAAGAAATGCAGGATCCACCATCCGGGCAGGTCGGGACGTATCGAGAGGAACCACTTCACGTCGCGGTAAGGAGCGAGGAAGGATCGTTTGCAGTCACTCTTTATTACAGGCGACCATCAGTAGGAAACGTCGAGATTGCAAAGGTCGATAACGCACATGGATCCACACATCTACACAAATATTTCCGTCGAGACCAACCAAAGGTACCTGTTGATTGGTCGGTGTGGGAAGCCTACTCTGATTTCTACGAGAACTGCTTAGACTACGCAGAGAGGTACGATAAGACTCACGGCTTGTAGCTCTACGAGCGCATCGTTGAGGTCATTCGCAATATTGATCGCTGCGTTTACGTCAGTATGTACTGGAATGAAAGAGGCCTTCTCTGGTGACGCTGAGCAGAATTTATTTGATCAGTGATATTGAGCCTACTCCGTCAACGCTCAGGAAGGCGTTCAACCGCCTTGAGATAGCGGTCTATCAAATGCTTCTCAATATTTCTGCATTGAGCCTCTGTCAGCCAAGCGTCAGACAAATGGTTCGCAATTGTCACTGGGCTTTAAGACGGCCGCCTGTGAGATGATACGCAAAGCTACGGAAACTAACCGAAAGGGCGGCACCGCACCGACCCCGACAAGGAACGCGACGTGAACATCCGTTCTTTGTCGGGGCTGGTGCTTATAGATTGCCCCTCGGAGAGCCGTGGCTTTGCTCAGCCAGCCATGACCGCAACAGCCGACGCTACGGACAGTAGTACCGTTGAAGCACTCGCTCAAACTGTTGAAGAGCTTCAAGAAACTGTGAACGAACAAGCCGAGCGCATTGAGCAGCAGGCAGAAAAAATCGAGCAATTGGAAACGGAAATTGACGTCCAATCATCGAATGTCGGTGGCTGTCACTCGCGCGTCTCGGATTTGACCGAGCGGGTTGACGATCTCGAAGATAGTCACACGCAACCCGATCCAATGGGCACGACAGCGGGTGACGGTGGAGGAACAGATGCCCAAAACGGTCAAACGCCGCTCGAGCGAATTTGTGGACTCCCCGAACATATTGTCGATCGCGAACTCACAGCCAACCAGAAGCGCGCACGATTCCTTGCAAAGGACGTTCGTGACTACGCCGAGAAGGTTCCTGCTGGCCTCTTCATGGATAGTCAAACGATTACGAAAGTGATCGCCGCCGCAGAAGGCAAGAAGCCACACACGCAAACCGTGGCCCGTGTCATGGACTTTCTCGACGACCTCGGGAAAGACGACATCAAGGTGAAGAAACGCCAGGGGAAGAAGTTCGTTGTCGTCGATCCTGAAGCGGCGGATCGATATCACAGTCGTTGTGATCGGGGGGACGGTAAAACCCCTAGCGAGAGAGTGATCGGAACGGTCTAACCGGTTACCGACGAGAATAGTCCGCGAGAGCGAACCACGTAAACAAGGGTCGGTCTAGTAACAACGCCGAACAATCCTAGTTTAGTACAGTAGTAGTGTAGTAGATAGAAACGATTTTGGCTGTTCTGGCTTCGCGAGCATATCACACCACGGTGTGATTAGATGTAGAAGGTTTGTCTCTCGCTCTTCTTCTTGTTGTTCTTCGATTCGGTGGTCTACTCACTTAATCGGGATCGACTACTTAATCTCGTCTTCTTTGTCAGTCACTTTATCGCTGTCCAAGGGTACGTTCCATTCCTTCGCTAGCTTCACTGTCTTCGGCCCACTTATCCGCCATCTCGCTGGCCACCTTTGCTCGCCATTCCGTGGGATCCATCTCCTCTCGGGTGGCGATCTGATCCTCGATCCGGTCCATTCTCTCTTGGTCGAATTTAATCGGTGTGTCGTCGCCGAGTTCACTCTGAATATAGTAGTGGAGTTCCTCGGCAAACATCAACATCTTGTGGTGATCTAGTTTGGTCCGGAAATCGTTTCTATCTAATCTAAGTCGATTCGCGTTTGTCGCTGTGTCGACCAATGCTGCTATTAACCCCGGTTCAATGTCAGCTGGGGCTCTGTATCGTTCTTGATCCAGTTGACTGGCTATCTGTTCAAACTGCTGAATCAGACGTTGTTGATCCGTTCCGAGTTCCATGAACAAGGCAGTCGTAGGACTGGTGTTGAGTTCTTGACTTAGCCGAAACAAAGACATATACCACTGCTTTTTCTTCGCTTCTCGATTCTTTTCCCGATCCCACTTAGTCACCTGCCAGCCTGCTACCGCTGCGATTATGCCCCCGATCGCTGGGCTACCGATTGAAGTGATAATGTCTGCGACCATCTCGACTGTTCACCTTATGTGGCTGAAGAAGAACAAATTGCCGATAATGAAGATCCTCTCCTGGGTGCTACTACACAGTCCCCACGGAATTGCACGCACAGAAAAACCGATCCCCCGATTTTGCATATCTCCCATGTGGGGCCAAGAGGGTTGGGCCGCCGATCAGCTTGGGAACGTTCCTGCGCTGACGGAAGGGGATACCTCGGTTGTTAAGATCTACAATAGATGTTAGGTTTCAGACCCTCTGCTGAATACAGAGCGCGCATCTCACAGCCAAACGACTGAGACCCCTACTGGTTAGAATCCGCGCGATAACCGTAACCACGGCAGAGGCAACTCTGCCGAACGTTCGGAACTACGAGTGTTTGTAGGCCGGCGCCGCCCGGGTATCCCGGTTTCTGGAACATCTCAGTATATAACATAATCTCATCTGATCATCGGTCCCAACATCATGGATCGGTCTCAGAGTGACTCGCAAAAATGATCGTACTGTCTAAAGACAAGACCAAGTAAAAAGAAGGGCGAATATACTCTCTACCCTGTATCCACTGTCACCACCCTACCAGCACTAATAAGAGACAGTCCTTCCACCACACCCTTCCGAGGGGAAAGCGAGTACGCTAATATGCCTGACGATCCCGACGACGACGTTCGCGTGTGGCTGGTTGAGCGGACGTACTCCGACGACGAGCAGAACCTCATCATCCTCATCTACGCTACCCCGGATGGTGAGCGGTACTTCCGTAAAGAAAGAGCCCTTACCTCATTCACCGGTCCCGCCCGTGAAACGACCGCCGCCGTCACCGTCGACCCGGGCAACCTCGGCAGCGTCGACACCGCCGACCAGCGCGAACAGTACGCGACCGAGGCCCAGCGGATGGCCAAGATCCACGACCCGGACGACCCCATTTGAGCCGTCCGCAAGTGACTCACGCCCGCAGTTTTATATCCGTACTCCCTACGTTGGCCACATGCGTGAACTGGTCTTCGCTCTCGAATATAAGCCCGGCTGCAACAGGGTGGCCGACGCGCTTGCCGATCACCCCAACGCCCGCATTCGCTCACTCTCGCTGCACGCCACTAGCGAAAATCTCTGGCGGGTCGACCACGTTACTGGCGACTCGGACGCCCTCGCCGATATCGAGAACGCCTTCCTCACCAGCGACTACTATGCAGACTGTCTGGCTACCGAGGACTGCGGCGCTACACAGAGTACGAAAGTTCTCGACCGGACCGACAATACGCTCGTCCTTTACTCCTACTGGGAGCGCACACCTGACTGCGCGTCTGTCCCCCACATCGCTCGTGACCATCTTGGCGACGGCGTACTATTCGAGACGCGCCACGAGGGCCGCCACTACACGTGGCGACTTATTCACTCCGACGAGGGCGACGTGGCTGCGTTCTTCGATGATCTCGAGACGGCTGTCGGCGAGTGTGCACAGATGGAGATGCTCCGAACCACGGAAACGACGGCCTCGAAGGGAAGTACTAGTAGGAATGCGAGTGACTTGTCTCCCGAGCAGGAGGCTGCGCTCCGGGCCGCTGTCGACCACGGTTACTACGAGTCACCGCGCGAGGTCGACGTCGGCGAGTTAGCCAAGCATCTCGATATGCCGCGCTCGACGCTTACCTATCGACTTCGGCGAGCCGAGGAACACCTAGCGAAGCAGCACGTCGCTAATAAATCAGTCCCGGAAGAACCGCCGGCATCCCTCTAACGACACGGCTTTGGAATATTCCAACAAAGGGTTATCGAACTAACGCCCCTACAACGGGGCAATGACAGAGAACCCAAGAACAGCAGCCGGGGTGAGCGGGGACGCACAGCGACGAGAGCTGTCCGTCCGCCTCAGCGTCCCCGAGATGGACTGCCCGTCCTGTGCGCAAAAGGTCGACAAGAGTCTCCAGCGCGTCGACGGTATCGTCGACGCTAACCTTCAACCAACTACCGGCACGGCCACTGTCACCTACGACTCCGACCGCGTTACTGAGGCCGACGTGGCCGCAGCGATCGAGAACGCTGGCTATGAGGTCGTGGGCGGCTCGAACGATGAGACATCTGGATCGAACGGCGGCGTCAACGTTGCGCCGCCGTCGGATATTTGGACGAGTTCACGAGCTATCAAGACATGGATTGGTGCGGGATTCTTGACGCTCGGCCTGCTCTTTGAGTTCGTCCTCACCGGACAGGATGTCACCGTAGCGAGCGTTCTCGACTACCCACTCCACCTCGCTGACATCGTGTTCCTCGTCGCAATCGTGTCCAGCGGCCTCCCGGTCGTCCGCGGCGGTTACTACTCTGCAAAGAACCGGAGTCTCGACATCGATCTGTTGATGGGGACGGCGATTATCGCCGCGACCGGCATCGGCTACTTTGTCGAGGCTGCGACGCTGGCCGTCCTGTTTAGCATCGCCGAACTGCTCGAAGACTACGCGATGGATAAGGCCCGCAACTCGCTGCGCGAACTGATGGAACTGTCGCCCGACGAGGCGTCCGTCAAGCGAGGTGATGACGAGGTAACCGTTCCCGTCGATGAGGTTGAAGTTGGTGAGACCGTCGTCGTCCGTCCGGGTGACAAGATCCCGCTTGATGGTACTGTCGTCGAAGGCGAGAGTGCGGTCGACGAGTCGCCGATCACCGGCGAAAGCGTCCCGGTCGATAAAGGTGTCGACGACGAGGTGTACGCCGGATCCATCAACGAGGAAGGGTACCTTGAGTTTGAGGCTACGTCACCTGCCTCAGAGTCGACGCTCTCGCAGATCATCGAGATGGTGCAAGGCGCACAGGAAAAAAAGACCGAGAAAGAACAATTTGTCGACCGCTTTTCAGGCTACTACACACCCACTGTCGTCGTCTTGGCGATCCTGACTGCTACGTTGCCGCCGCTGCTCATTAGCGGCGGTGCCACGGTCAGTCTCGCTGGCTTCTCCCACACGTTCAGCGGCAGCTGGCAGACGTGGTTCATTCGTGGCCTCACCCTGCTGGTGATTGCCTGCCCGTGCGCATTCGTCATCTCGACGCCCGTCTCGGTCGTCTCCGGCATCACGAGCGCCGCCAAAAACGGCGTCCTGATCAAGGGTGGCAACTATCTCGAAGCAATGGGCGATGTCGACGTCATCGCCCTTGACAAAACGGGGACGCTCACGAAGGGCGAACTCGCGGTCACTGACGTAGTGCCGCTCGGCGATGCGAACGACAAGAAGGTCATCCAGCACGCGGCCGCGCTTGAGCAGCGCAGTGAACACCCTATTGCCGAAGCGATCCTCGCCCGGGCCGACGAAATGAAACTCGACGATGTGCCTAGTATCGAGGCATTCGAGAGCATCACTGGAAAAGGAATCCGTGCGAACATCGACAGTGAGACGTACTATGCGGGCAAGCCCGCTCTCTTCGAGGAGTTGGGCTTCGACCTTTCGCACGCCCATCTCCGGACCGACGGCGGGGCGGTCGCAGAGACTGCACACGAACAGTGCGAGCAGGAGGGTTGCACCGACATCGACAACGGCGCGATTTCGCGATTCGAGGACGAAGGGAAGACCGTCGTCCTCGTTGGGACTGACACCGAATTGGTCGGCATCATCGGCGTCGCTGACGAAGTTCGTCCGGCCGCTGAACAGGCGGTCGCACGGCTGCACGACCTCGGCGTCCACGTGGTAATGCTGACCGGTGACAACGAAGGGACCGCCCGTGCGATCGCCGAGCAGATCGGCGTCGACGACTACCGCGCCGAGCTGCTGCCAGACGAGAAGGTCGACGCCGTGGAGACGTTGCAGGCGGAGTACGGCGACGTGGCGATGGTCGGTGACGGCATCAACGACGCGCCCGCGCTCGCGACCGCCGAGGTGGGCGTCGCGATGGGCGCTGCCGGCACCGATACTGCCCTCGAGACCGCCGACATCGCGTTGATGGGTGACGACATCGGGAAACTGCCGTACCTCTATGCGCTGTCGCACAAGGCCAACAGCGTGATCCGCCAGAATATCTGGTCGAGCCTCGGCGTGAAGGCCCTGCTCGCACTTGGCGTCCCACTCGGACTAGTGAGCGTGGCGCTGGCGGTCGTCGTCGGCGATATGGGGATGAGTCTCGGCGTCACTGGTAACGCGATGCGGCTCTCCCGAATTGAGCCTGAGTGAGTAGTGTAACTGACGAACGCACCTCTGATTGATAGTATCAATCCAGTTCTCGCACCCCCAAAATTGTATGGAGAATACTCCTCCTGTATTGTCCGATATAGCGATCCTCCCTGAACTTACATCTCTGCGAGATGCGCGTCGTGTATTTTGAACGAGATTTATATCTATTGTCGGCAAATAAAGAGAACCACTGTCTGGATTCGCTCGCCAATTCCTCTCAGTTGTCGTCCTCGGGACTCATCGGAGCACGCACTCCTCAGCGTGGAACTCCGAGCGCTCGACGTCCCCACGTCGGAGCGATTCGCGCCCACAGTCTTCGCACCGCCAGTACTCCGCACCACCCTGCTCGGCCGGTTCCGTCCACGGCCCGGTGATTGTCGGCTCGTTGACGTCAGTGTCCTGCATGGGGCTCTCGGTCGCAACACCGCCGTCGGTCACAACTACAGCATCGTCAGCCGGACGGTGCTCGACCGTCGAATCGCCTAGCCCGCGATACTGCTCGCGAGCGGCGATCATCAGCTCGACATCCGTCTCCTCGTCGAGATTCGGCACGTCGTGCTGGCCGAGTGCCATCTCGACGCGGCGCTGGTGCTTGCACGCACCGTCTTGATACGTGTCGCTGGGACACTCGCACGTTTCGGTGATCAGGCACACGCGGTACACTGAGCCGCTCTCGCTGTAGACGTCGACCTCGCCGGCCTCACCGGCATGGCGGTCGATGCTCATGCTCTCTGTTGCGGCGCGGATCGTTCGCTTGTCGATACCTTCTTTCGTTGGCGTTGTGTTCGTGTTCATGGGTTTCCTGATCCAGAGAAACCCGGCCTCGGTGTCCTATCACCGGGGCGATTCAACGCCCAACAGGACCGGGCTTCCCTAACCTTCACAAGTACTTGTGAAGGTAAAAAGTTTACCATCAAACCTATCTGGGTGGGTTTTATATAAGAGAGGTACAACACAACTATCTGTGATGGGAGCAAACCAGGTCACGATGGTCAAGGATGGGCGAGAGCGTGACCCCGACTCCGGGCGCTACGCTACAAAGTACGAAGAAACGGATTATATCGAGACGATCCGCGATCTCGACGGTGCCGCCGGTACTCAAGAGATCGTTGATGCGCTCGACGCGAACTACGACACCGTCTATTCAGCGCTCCGTCGGTTCGAAGACAACGAGAACTCACCCATCACGAGCCGGAAGGTCGCAAACGCGCGACTCTGGCAACTCAAAGAGTAATAACTACTCTCCATCACAACGATGAACCATGAAAAGGTTCCCCCCGGTTTAGGGCCGGAGGCGAAACGTCGTCAACGCATATGCGGATCCCTGCCGGACAATTCCATCTATGGTTGCGGCCTCGACAGGTCACTTTCCTATCGGGGCTCAGATGCCTTTAATTGTTCGGTGGGCGACGCCACGCAGTTACGAGCCCACAAATGTCGAGCAACGCTATAGACGCATCTAAGACCGCGAGAGTCGAATCGGAAACCAACGCAAATGACACGTCGGATGGTCCAACCAGTTGGGACCTTGGTACGATCACTTGTCCGACCTGTGGAGTGATTCTCCCGACCGATACGACCACCAGCCCGACGGTTGAGTGTCCGCGATGTCATGAAGTCACGACCGTTTCAACCGAGGTGGGGGACGAATGACAGGAGCGTTTATTTTTTCTATCTCGGACGGACGAGAGTGTGGGGAGGGTAGAGAAGAACCCCCTCAAGACGGGAAAACGGCAGGAAGAGGCCCTAACAAACAAGACGGGGTCAGCAACCACCCAACCACCACCACCACCACCACCACCACTGTACTCCCGTTAGTAGTGGTAGTTGGTGAGACCGCTACCACTACTAGTGGTAGCAGTCCTGTTGTGGAGGTGACTTCTTGATGACGTATCTTACCGATCTTGACTGGCTCGTTCCTGCTAAGGAGTGGGAACGGTACTGCAACCTCATGCAAGAGAAATGGGGCGATATCGCCCTCTACGGCGGAATTATCGCCAGTCAAGCGATGCGGCAGTACATGGATATCGACGAGTTCGCAGAGGTCGAAAAGGAGATTTCCGACACCCTCCAGACTGGGGGTCCATCAGAGATAGAAAAAACAAACGCAACTACGACCCCGCTCTCCGAACAGGAGAAGTGCCGGGTCCGAGTGGGGGTCCACCCACCAACGAAGGAGGCGTTTTCCTCGTTCGCCCGATCCAACGGCGAGAACCCCGGTGTCATGTTCGCGTACGCGATTCGCGAGTATCGGGAGGGTGGCCGACTCGGCAGGATCGCGGAGAAGCTTGAGCAGCAGGACGATTACGAACAGGAGCAGGAGCAGGAACGCAACCCCACGACCCCGGCAGAGAAGCACGAGGTCATCTGCGATCGGATCAGGGGCACCGTTGGATTGGACAGGAACATTTCCGAGGAGACACTTATCGAGGCGATCGAGGACGTCGCCGGATCGTCGCAACCGACGATTGACAAGTACCTCCCGGACGTTCTCGATGACCTCGAGTTAGTGTATCATCCCGACGACGCCGATCTGTACATTCACGAATCGCGCTTGGAGGAGGTCGGCGCGAGGGTCGGTCTGGACATTGATCCGCACTCGCCACCGATCGACCGGAAACCCGCTGCTGTCCTCGATCGGGACGAGCGGATCCAAGGTATCAAGATCGCGCTTCACCGTAACGCAAGGGCTATGAGCGTCTCCGAGATCCAATCCTCGGTTCTCGACGGCGCTTGGTCGTGGGATCACGCCGACGAACTCGCTACCGAGATCGCCAATCAGGACGGGTTCGGGTTCCGCGACACAAAGAGCAAGAAGAAGATCCTCGGGAAATCGGGCGGGTCCTCTCGACAGACACGATCTCAGTCCTCCTCCCAGTCGAGTGAGATTGATTCAACTGGCTCCGACCACGCCCAGCAGGACGATCACGACCAGGAGGGTCAAGACGACAACGATGAACGGGAGACGATCACGTCGGACGCAGCCGCCGAGATGGACGCACTCATGAACGCGGAGGTCGCGACGGACGGAGGCGAGGATATCTAACCACTCCCCCTACCCCTGTGACCACTCCTTGCTTCCCCGTCTTGAGGACCGATAGGTAGGGGTATAACCGCCGAGATGCTGCCTCGCGCGCACTCGCGCCTGAACCCACAAATCGCACCTCGATCTCGGGGGCGGCGTCGGGGTGCTGCTGTGAGTGACGGGTCAGTCGTCCGATTCGTATCTCGACTCTGAAAGTAGTTCGTTACCCGTTGCTCATGGATTCGCGGCGTCAGAATAGTTCGTTTTCGAGCGTGTCAACGAGCCCCCGATGTTTTTCGTAGAGTTCCTCGTGGTCCTGCCGGAGCGATTCGAGTTCGTCCTTGAGTTGCTCGTTTTCAGTTTCAAGTTCGTCGACGTCGTCCTCTAGGCGCTCGACGCGGAGCCGGTACTCGTCGGGCCGCTCGCCTTTCTCAGTGAGATGCTGCTCAACGAGATCGCGGCCGGTGTCCGTTAACCCGAGTATCCGCTCGCCGTCGCGCCCGGCGTCCTCGTCCCACCCGATAATCTCGATTAACTCGCGGTCTAACAGGACACCGAGTTGGTGGTTCTTCGACCCCCGCGAGAACTGAGTCAGCTCGCCTACTTCGCGACTTTTGAGTTCGCCGTGACGAAACATTAGCAACAGTATACGTTCTTGTTTTCTACTCAGTTCGACGGCCAGTTCATCGAGATCTACCATAGGAATTTAATGCACCGCTGCATGTAAAACAGTAACGTAAGATCATGCATGGACCTGCACCATATTCAGCCAGCCGAATGCTGTTGTTGTGCGGTAGCGGTGGAGAAAGTGGCCCGAATCAGTCTCAGGCCGACGGCCGGGAGTGGCAAAGCGAACAGAGTAATAGAAGTATCAGAAAGAATAGAGAACAATGAAACGGAGAGGGATTATCGCGGGAGCAGCGACGGCAGTAGGCATGGCCGTAACGGGAGTGACGACGTGGCTATTCACTCGAGATACCGAGGGCGACGAGAAGGGCGCCCAGTCCAATGCTGAGAGCGACGGAAACGAGACGGGCGGGAGTATCGACGAGAACGGAACGGCACCCGAGGCGAGTAGGGTGGACGTCGAGAACGAAAGTCAACCAGCGGCGGCAGACCCGGAACCGGAACCAGAGGGACCGGAGACAAATGAGAGTGCGATCAACGAGAGCGCCCCGGATACAACGCCGACGGCGGAGGATGTTACACTGTCTGACACTGAGCTTGTCATAGAGTCTAACATGGCGACAGTGACGGGGACGGCGACGAACGAGGGGGACGAACCAGTGACGATAGACCTCGAGGTTCAGTTCTTGGAGGGAGACGAGCAGCTCGGACGGCCAGCACTGGGAGGGACCACCGGATTACAGCCGGGCGACTCATGGGAGTTTACGATCAGCGCGAGGGGGAGCGAGCTCAGCGGGGCGACGGATTACGAGATCGCGAAGAACGTCCAAACGCGAAGCTAAGGTTGGCCGACGGGGAAGTCCGCCCGAAGGCCGAATTGATTGTTCTTGGTTTCCCAGCGAGCGAGCCCATACTGATCAGTCTCGGCGTGGCGCGGGAGCAGTCCGACAGTAAACGCGGACCCGGGGCCATCATGGACGAACCGGCAGCCCTGGACGACAACGCCCTGAGCGGGAAGGCCGCCGATACCGATAGCAGAGGTCTGATTCCCGGCAAAGGGATTCCCGCCAGCACTGAGCGAACTCGAGGCGGCGATATTGATCACATGAGAGAACGCAACCGTACAGTTGAGCACGCGAATGAGTCCCCCTGAGCGGTACCGATAGCGGTAGTCGTCGGGGTTGGTAGTCCCGCCGATATTCTCGGCGAGGTTGTGCATATCGAGGGGAAAGAGGCTCCCAGCGGGGCCGAAGAAACTCCCCTCAACGGAGTACGAACAATCAGGATATCCCTCGCCGGCGATCATGTGGCGACACCCGTTGAAGAAACAGCGCTGAATGATCGGATGGCCGACGTTGACCTCAACACCGTAGCCGTAGCCGCTGAGGCCACAGTCATGAATTGAGCAGTTCTGGATCCCGGGATACGACTGTTCCCGCTCCCGACCGTAGCTACGCGGACAGTTGACCGAGATCCCTTGAGTGCTCCAGCCGAAGATTTCGCAGTTGTCGACGCGGACACTTCCGGCGGTGATACTGAGGCCTCGAGAATGGCGCTGCGAACGGTACTCCTCTCGTCGAGCCGCGTTCCCGCTCCCGAAGGGGATATAGCCCGGATACAGCGGGTGGTTCCACGTTGCACTTGTCGGGCCGCGGTATCGAACGCCGGTCATGCGGGAGTTCTCGCCGAGCTTCAGGACACCGTCAACCTCGCCACCACGGTAGGCCGACGACGTACCGCCCATATCGTTGCTGTACAGGAGCCCGCCCGCGTGACTTGTCGATCTCGAGGACGCGATTACAGCGTTACTGACGCGACGGGAGCGGCCCGTATAGTCGATAGCAGCGTCGGCGGGGATCCAAACGATAACGAGGTTGTCGGGCGTAGCAGCGTCGAGAGCGGCGTCGAATTGATCGGGTGTGCGTGCGATATGTGTCGCCTGTTTTCGTGTAATGGCGGGGGTTTGGTAGGCAAACCCCGCGCCGACCCCCCCGGCCGCGCGCTTTGAGGACGAGATCCCTCCACGTCCACTTGATCCGGCGTCGTCCGTACAGCCGGCGAGCCCGCCCGTGATCCCGACGGTAGCGCTGGCGAGGAACGCCCGCCTCGAGAGTGAGAGTGACGGACTCGCGTCTGTTGGGGTGGTGATTTCGGTGGCCATCGCGTTACGAGGGGAGTGTCGTGAACGCGATAGCGATCAAGATCCAGCCGACGAACTGCGGGAGCTCGCCAAAGAGCGGGAACCGTGGCATGAGGACGAACGCCCCGGCGAGAAAGAGCCCGCCGGGGAGAAACCCGCCGTTGAGTACGGCGAAGACCCCGACCATAGCGACGGCGTAGGCGAGGATATTCGCGCCTTTGCGCTCGGCCGTATCGATGGGGTTACTCACTGTCTGAGTTGTAGTCGTCTGGGTACTCGATGTCGAAGGCGTCTTGAATGTCTTGCTCATCGATCAACCCCTCCTCGATGGCGGTTTCGATTATCCCTTGTCCGTGTTTTTGTGCGCAAGCTACGTCGGCCGCATAGAGCCGCCTCGATCGGGGCGGTAGCGACTGCTCGTGTGGGGTGAGCCGTCGCCAGTGGACCCACATAGCTTCGGGGATGTCGGGAGTCGTGTACGATTTCATTACTGGTTATGGATTTGTGTTGCATGCCATATCAACCCCACGTATCTACACATCTATTAATTGTGGTGTATCTTATTATTTGTGTCACAACTAAGAAAACTTCTTTATCCTTCGAGCCCTTGTACACATGTGATGCAAGTACTACAAGTAAAAGAAGTGGCGGACTCAGCCGCCAAGAGACTCAAATCGCGAGCCGCTGCTCGTGCAAGACCGTTGCTGATTCAGTCTATCCCGGTCCTGTGGGGCGCGCTACTGCTCGTCTCACCGGCGTTCGCCCAACAGAGTGGTCAAGAGACGGGCGTCCAGTTGTGCCAGTCGGCCCCGTACAACTTCTTTGTCGGCCTCGGGTGGATGGTAATCGGCTTCTCGACGCTCGCGATCGGGACGGCGATCTTCTCCGGCGGCGCTGCGAAGGCCTTCGGCTTCGTCTCCGGGCGCGTCTCGAGTGCGGGCAACGGGATGCTCGTCGGCGGGCTGGCCGCATTCGGTCTAATCGCACTCGTCCTTGTCGCCGCTGGGATCGCCTTCGGCACCATGCCCGTCACGCCCCCGACTGAGTGCGTCGTGTTCTTCTGAGGGCGTAATTGATGAATCGCCGTCGGATTTTGGTGCTGACTGTGACCGTGGCGCTGCTCGCGAGTAGCGTCGGCGCTGTCGGAGTGCTTGCGCAAGCGGGCGCTCCTGGCATTGATAACGCGACGAACTCGACGAACGCCACCCCCTCGGACGCTCCGACCGCTCCTGGCGTCGGTGGGAACAACACGACGAGCGGGAACAGTACGGGGACGGGCGGCCCGATCGGGATCGCCCAGGGCGTTCTGAACACTGGGGCTAACATCGCCACGGGAGGGGCTCAGGCGGCTGCGAACATGGCTCTCGGGCCGATATTCACGTTCATCCTTGACATCCCGACGATTGATATCGGCTTGACCGACCCCGGCGGGATTCACACACCAACGAGTTCGCCGTATGACATCCTGTTCCCGGTCCTGTATGTTGGGATCGCCGTCCCGATTACGACGGTCGCGTTCGGGATCATCACCTTCGCGTCGTTTGGAGCCGCACCATTCGCCAGCCTTCGGGCGTTCCCGTGGAGTACGCACGGGACACTGAGCCGCGGCGTACGCGCGTTCGTGGCGATTCTCGGCGGGATCGTGTTTCACCTCGTCGGGTTCTCAATCGTACATGAGCTGTTCGCCGGGTTCACCGAGCACGTCGCCGCGTCGCCCGCTCAGATGATCGAGAACATGGGCCTGCTCGACTTCTCGCTGGCGACGGCGTTCGTTGGAATGGGGCTATACGAAATGGGCTGGGACATTCTGAAATGGGCCGGGCTACTGTACGCGATAATCTGGATCTACATCGCGTTCTTTCCGATGATTTCTATGCCGTTCACGGCGGCATGGCTCTACTCTCCGACCTCGACATTCGGGAAGTTTAGCGGCTACCTGCATGTGACCCACCTCGCACTGCTCATTTCTAAGGCCGCCGTCGCCGTGCAACTGTTCGCCGCCTCGCAGCTCGACTGGGGGTTGTCGTTCGATGGGATCGTCGCGGCTTTCGTCTCTCTGGGGCTAATCGCGTCGGCACTTGCGACCCCGCCGTTGATGCTGATCTTCATGTGGCTCTCGAAAGGCCGCCTGATCGCGGCGGTCGGCGCTGGGGCCGGGGCGGCCGCCGGCAGTAGCGCGGTCGCGGCGAAGGTTCGCGAGAAAGCCCCGGACACGGAGCGGGTCAAAGAGCAGGGCAAGGGCTACGTCAAGCGCAAGGGGGCCGCTGCTCAGGGCAAATGGTGGGACGTCAAGAACCGCGCTCAGTTCCTCGGTTCGGCGGCGTCGGGGAGTGCGGCCGGTGTTGCATACAGCGGTAAAGAGCGGTTCAACCGATGGCGAAGTGACGACCCGGGCGTCGGCTCGAGTAGCAAGACGTCGGCTGACGGTGGCGTCTCCCCAACCCGTTCAGAGCGAATGCGGCGATTTGAGGAGATGAACGACCGTGCGGGTGGTCTCACGACGACCCAGCGCAAGCGATACTTCAATCTGAAAATGGAAGAGAAAGGCGCGTTCGACAGCGGCCTCGGTACGGATGGCTCGGAGGGATCGGATGGCAAGTGATAGTGGCTCCTACGACCCGCGGGATACCGGCGAGCAGCTGACGATGGAGAATGTGAGCCTCATGCCGAATTGGCTGGGGTTCAATGCCGTGTGGGCAATGGTTCTCGTCGTCGTCTGTGTTCTCCTGTTGGTTCCGTCGGTGGTCCTGTTCAATATCGCCCCGTGGCAGGTCGCGCTGGTGGTCCTCGTCGCGACACTCGTATTCGACGCCCTCGTTCTTGTGACGGCGCTGCTCGCTTCGATCGTTACGCCGAGTCACGAGTCGACCCTCCAGTATCTCCGCTCGCGCTACGCCGAGTGGCACGGCCGTGAAACGATTCGCTCGGATCCGACGCTTCCGAGCCGCAGAGACCGATAACCGACACTGACACGACTCATATGAGTAAAACAGACGATACACCGACCGAACAGACTGATACCGAAACGCCGTCGATCGACGCCGACCTTCAGGCGGCCATCAAGCCGGGGCGGATTGACCGCCTCGTGAATGGCTCGCCACTCGAGGGTATTTTGAGCCACTCGCCGATCACGGAGTGGTTCGAACCCGAGCGCGGCACGATCATTCAGGACTTCGCGGCCGTACAGCGTGCCTTCAAACACGAGCACGCTGTCGAGCTCGACGGTGGTCATGGCGTCGTCGGAGCGATCAAGGTCGACCCGGCGAGCATGGCGATGTACGAGAAAGATGACCTTCTGCTCCCCATTAACGCCTTCGCGGGCGTCCTCTCGACACTCCCTCCACATCAACGTGGGATGATGGTCGATATCCCCCGCTCGGTCGACTACACTGACCACCAACAGAGTGCCAAGGGGCATGAACGGCGCTTGCGGGCCACCATTCGCTCTGGAACAGTCGATCAGCCCCCAACACGGGAGATAGACCCGTCGGTGGATAAGACCGAACGTGAGGCCATACAGGCCGTCCTAGAGATGGAGGCTGGAGACGAGCCCGATACGTGGCCCCTAGAGGTCCAAGCGGACATCGCGAAGGAACGGGCCACGATTGAGAGCTTCTACGAGAACACGACCGCGAAGCGCGAGCACTACATCGTCCTCGAAGCGAACGAACTCGACGCCGCCCGAACCCTCTCGGGGATCAACGGCGGCCTCGCCGACCTCGATTTCATCGGTAAGCCGGTCAAGGAGCGCCGCGTTCGACGTCTCCGGGAGAATAGCGACCTCACGGGGATCATGGTCCGCGAATTGAATCGCCGCCTCAAATCGCTCCAGAATGGCTTAGAGAAGCTACAGGGGATCTCGGCTCGGCGGCTCACATCGGCCGAGTTCACGGAAGTGATCGCCGACGCCTACCGACCGGACGACGTTACGCAGATCAAGCATTTCACTGATATGGTCCGACAGTCGCCCGTTCCCGGTTCGGAGGACGCCGGCGACCCGAATCACAACGTCTCACACCCAGGGAATGACGTCGACTTTTGCGAAGGGATCAGCGACGTGACCGACGAGGACGACCTGATGCACCAATACCGGACCCTCGTCATGCCTGAAACGTTCGACCCCGAGACGGACGGGTCGATCACACTCGACGGCGATACTCTTTCGGCGACGCTCCAGGTCACGGGTTGGCCGGACGTCCCCCCGACGGCGTTTCTCGAGCCACTGTACCAGTACCACCGGCCGGGAGTGGACGTCAAGATCGCGACCCACTTCGAACGGCAGGCGAACCCGAAGCGCACCGCCAAGAACCAAGAACACTCGATGGAAGACCGCCTTGAGGGGCAATTCGGGACGTTCTTCGAGGACTACGTGCAGCGGAAGTACGACGAGGCCAGTTCGTTCGCCGAGTCGATCGATGATACCAACTTCGCAGTGTTCTCTGCGAGCCTCTCGGTCACGATCGAGGCCTCAACGCGCCACTGGGACGAACAGACCGGCGAAGTGAACCATTCGGACCACCGACTCACCGACGCGATTGAGGATATCGAGATGATCCTGAAACGCGAGTGCGGGCTCGACACCGCTCGGATGGACGATCGCCACGACGAGGGGTGGCAGTCGTCGATTCCCGTCTGTAACAACGAGCTCGGCGAGAACGTCACACTTCGGGCCGACGCCCTCGCCCGACAGTGGGCCTATCAGTACAAGAATCGCGAGGACGCCGACGGGACCATGATCGGCCTGCATGACTACCTCCGGGAGCCGACCCGCGTCGACGTCGGCGATCTCGAGAACGGCCACTCAATGGGAATTTACGGGACTATCGGGAGCGGCAAGACGACCTCGCTCCAGCACCTCGTCAACTCGTTCAAGCAACACCACGACGAGCGCGATATCCCGTTTAAGATGATCCTCTCGACGCCGCTTCAGGACCTCAAAAGCCTGTGTGATATCTATGGTGGCGAGTGGATCCGCGTCGGAAAGGACGCGGCCGTGAACCCGCTGAACGTTCCGTACGTCCCGCCTGAGAAGTACCGTAATATCAAAAAAGGGTCGCCATGGCACGGGTTCCTCAATCGGTTCGACACGTTCCTGTACGCCTACTACGATATGATGGACCTCGCGAATATCGGCGAGAAGCGCGACACATGGACGCTCGCGGCCAAGGAGGCCCAGCGCCGGCAGGGGATCGAACGCGGCGATCCCGAGAGCTACCGGAACCCGAGTGCAACGATCCCCGACGTTATCGAGGTCCTCGAGGATATCGTGCTCGACCCCGACGAGTTCGTTCGGGAGCGCCTCGCGAACGAGGAGGGGACCTTAGAGAAGCGCCAAGGCGTCGCCCGAGATATCATTACCCACGACATCGAGGCGTTCGAGCCTGATGGCCGATTCTCGCACTTTTGCGAGCGGTCGGACCTAGATCTGATGGATCACGACGTGATCTACCTCGATCACCAAGACCAAGAGCAGGATCAACGCGCTGGCGGCCTCGAGATGATGATGCGTCTGTCCGACCTCCACGAGCAGCAAAAGGCCTTCGAGGGACACACCGCGATGTGCGTCGACGAGTTCCACTATATGTTGTCAAACCCCCGGAGTGCGGGCTTTTTCAAGCGACTCCACCGCCACGCTCGCCACTGGGGCGAGTGGATCATGCTCGCAACTCAGGAGATCGGCGACCTGTTCGAAACCTCAACGAAAGACGACGGAAGCACGGAAGTCTCACTCTCCGAGAGCGCCGAAGTGATCTACAATAATCAGGCCATGCAGCTCTACCACCACACCAAGGAAATGAACCCGACGTGGGCGGACATCCTCGACCTCACTCCTCGGTCCCAACAGTACATCAGGAACGCCGATATGGGCAAGAAAAGCGACGGCTACAGTCAAGCGCTGTTCGTCGTCGACGAGGATCAGTACCCGCTCAGAATCGAAATGTCGGACGACATCAACCCGCGACAGTTCGCTGTCTATCAGCACGACCCGACCGACCACCCCGATACGAGGATGTACCTCGCGAACTACACGGACGATCAGGGACGCGACCCGTGCAACTGGGGGTGGACCTAATGTTCTCACTGTTCGGTGGCTCGGATGAGGTCGAAGCCCGCCAGATCAGCGAGGCGCTCAGTACGGACCTATACGACCGTGCACGGGGCGACCTGCCGATCCTGGGGATTCGCCCCTACCGTGGCGACGACGGCCTCGAGCGTGGCGAGCGGCTCCTCAAATCGCTGCATGATGCCGAGTGGTCCGGTCGCTTCCGGACCAAGAACACGTCGCCGACCCACGCCTTCGAGCTCCTCTACACAGACAGCGATGAGATCCTTCAATTCCGATTCGCACCCGGTACTGAGGACGCGAAACGCCAGATGCTCCGGCAACTACAGACGTACTATCCCGATTCGGACATTCAGGAGTTAACCCCGCACTTCATGGACGCGCCAGCGGGGAAGTACATCGCCGGCGCTCGCCTCGAGCTCATGGAGGAGAACTTCTACTATCCGATCAAGCACTACAAAATCGAGCAAAACGAGTTCGCACAGGACCCGTACGACTCGATTACGTCGGAAATGGTGGGGTCGCCCGAACTCGCCGATACCGACGTTTTGGTACAGATGGTCCTCCGCCCAGCGATATCGAGTCACCCGAAGGATAGCAAGAACTGGTTCTCGGGGATCCCGGACACGCTCAAGGAGATGGGTGAGCAGAAAGCGAGCCTCAGAAAGGGTGCGATCCTAGAGCAGATGGCGAGTACGTTCACGGAAGGTGGCGATGATGATATCCAGCACACGACGACGGTCGATCTCGATAACGACGACGTCTATCAGGTCGTGAAATCCCAGTACGGGAGCAAGGCCTACCACCTCAACTTTCGAATCATCGCCGTTTCCGACGATCCAGAGGTTGCCGAGCAGCGCGTCATGAACACGGCCGGAATGTACCGGAAGTTCTACAATTCGAAGAATCGGCAGGGGTTCCGAACGGTCCCAATGACCGGCGAGGGTCTCGATGAGTTCCTTCGATCGGCCGCCGGTCGCGAGTTCGCCGACCGTAACATCCTCATGCCGATCGACACCGCGACGGGCGCGTGTCACGTCCCGACCGACCTCAACACCCAACAGGCCGACTATAGCATGACGACGGCGGGGAAGGGCGTTCCACCACGAACCCCGCGGTTCGACTTCGATTCGGTCGGTCTCGATCGGGCGACCTCGCCCCTAGAGGACAAACAGCGGGCGCTCCTCTCCGACGACGAGCCCGCGAACCCGATATGGTACGGGTGGGGGACCAAGAACGGCGTTGAGGCGGGTGTCGACCCGGAGATCCTGAACGTCCATCAGTTCGTGGGGGGATCGACCGGGATGGGTAAGACCACCTTGCTCATCAACTACTTCCGCCAGATCATGCAACGCGGCCACGGCGGGCTGTTCTTCGATCCGAAAGGAGACGACGCGGAGGACGTCGTTTCGCTCATCCCCGAAGGTCGCGAAGACGACCTTCTCTATTTGGACATCGGCGCGGATTCGGAGTACGAGATCGGCTTCAACTTCCTCGAGGTTCCGCTGAAGAATCCCGAGCTCGGAACGGCGAGCACCGAGGCGGCGATCGAAGCGCTGGCCGACGACCTGGAGGCCTTGCTCGCACAGTCGGGCTCAGGCGGCGGCTGGCACGCCCGCATGAGCGGGATTACCCGGTCGGTGGTCCGTGGCCTTGCTCAGTGGCAAATCGAGACTGAGCGGGACGTGACCATGCTCGACATGTACTACGCGCTGCTCGACGAGGACGGCCGCCAAGAGTACGCCGACATGATGGCCTCTGAGCGGATCGAATGGATCGAGGACTACGCCCAGCGCGTGCTCGCGGACATCGAACAGGATAGTGTTGAGCCCCTCATCCGACGCCTGAAAGAGTGGGTCGAGTCGGGGACCACCCGCCGAATCGTCTCCCACCCGAGTAGTACGATCTCGATCGAGGAGGCCGTACGGGAGGGTAAGATCATCGTGGTCCGTAATCGCTCGTCGAGTGATACGGCAAAGCGCCTCATCGCGACGGCCCTCATTCGGCGAATCTGGATCGCCATTCGCGAGCAGTCGAACGCCGACGACGAGCCCGACCCGCCGAAGTTCTACACCGTCATCGACGAGTTCGACAAGATCGTGAGCAAGGAAAGTGAGATTCACAATATCCTCCGGGAGGCCCGCGCGTTCGGGCTCTCGCTGACGCTGGCCTGCCAGAACCTCGAGACGGGCAACGACGACAAGATCGGCCTCCCCGACGGCGTTCAGCGGGCGATTCAAGGCAACTGTAAGACCTTCTTGACGTTCGACCCCGGCGACCCGGCCGACGCTCGCGAGATCGCGCCCCAACACTCGCCGGACATTGAACCCGAGCACCTCACCGAACTGTCGAAGTATCACCTCTACATGCGGACCCACGACGACCGCGACGAGAAAACGGACTCCTATAAGGTGAAAGCCCTCGCTCCCGCGCTTGACGCGCTCCCACTCAGGGGCGAGGACGAAACGGACGAACTGATCGCCCACTCCCAAGAGAAACACGGCCAGAAAGCCCGCACGAGCGCGGAGATCAAGGCCGATACGTTACTCTATCCCGGCGAGGACGACGGCACCAACGAGAGCGACGAGGACGACGACACGCCCGCCCTCGTTCGGGCCATGGCGCTCCAGGCCGTCTATGACGCGGGCTACTACGACGGCGACGAGGACGGGTTCGTAAGCCTCTCCGACGCCTCGGATCGGATCGCCCGGTACGTCGAACGAGTGAGCGACGACGTCCCCGATACACCCAGTAAGATCGAGGGACTACTTGGACCACTCCCCGAAAGCATCCTCGAGCGCGACCACCGCGGCGAGTTGCACGTTCGGTGTACTGACGAGGGCAAGGCCCGGTTCCTCTCACCCGTCGACGAGGACAACAAAGTGAATGAGAACACGGGCGGCATGGCTCACGCCGAGCTCATGCGAGACGCCTATGACAATCTCCTTGCGGTCGGCCTCCCGTTGCACGTCGTTCGGCAAGGTGGCGACGACGACCCCGACGCCCTCGCTGAACCAGAGAGCACGAAGCTACGTCTTGCACGCGAAAACCCCACCCTTGAACCCGCGGAAGTGGCCTCCCTCGTCGAGAAATTCCGCGAGGAGAACGGACTACTCGATAGACTGAGCGGCGCGGGGACCGTTGACGTCGAAGCCGAACATTCGACGGGTGACACTGCGCCGGGAGTGACGCTGGAGCACATCGCTCGGTCAGTCGAGAACGGTCGGCGCTGTCTCATGCTCGCCCGACCCGACACCGCCGAGAGCATCGCCCGGCGTCTCGACGAGTACCCTGAGTGTATGCGTGCTTACAGCGGAAATGAGGGGGTCTCTCGTCTCTACAATGCGAACGGGGACGTGAGGGCCGGACCCAACGACGTCCGGGTCTATCGACCCGCTGGCGGCCAGAGTGTATGGCTCTATCACGAGGACACCGAGACCGTCGAACTCCGCGATTCGGACGACGAAACGCTCGCCACGTTCACTGATCCGGAGGACGTATTCGCCGATCCGACGGATTACCCCGCGACGGAGAAGGATATATCCGACTTCTCGGAGTGGTCGACGGTCAAGCGCCCGGCGCTCCCCGGACGGATCGACCGGGACATGGTCGACGTGATCGCCGTGACCGACGACGGGCTCGAAGTCCTAGAGCCGAGTGGCGACCGAACCCCGATCGGCCAGCTGCTCGATGGGGACGACGACACCGAAAGCGACGATACCGAGGAGAGTCCCCTCGCGAAGTTCCGATAGACACCTCGTGACAAATCCTGATCTATAACAACTCCCGGCGAGTGTAGCGTGTATGCCACTCGGCAAGGATCCACCATTCAAGAAGCGGGCGTGTGACCCGACTGATCACGAGTTCGTTCGGAACGAGCACGGATACTTTGTGTGCGAGAAGTGCGATCTTAGCCGTCAATCATTGACTGATCAAGTCGGCCAGCGCTTAGTATAGCTGAGGTCGGCTAGGTAGATTCGTCATGCACACTCTCATCCGAAATTTAGACAACTGAAATTGGTTTCACTCTACCACTTCATGACAGATCTGCCAGCTCAACTTTTGAGTGTGATGGTGAGGAGTCGAATCTCAGTCACGCTCGCGCATAGATGATGACGTGCCGCAATAACGGAAGTGCTGGATGAGTAGTAGATACCTGCTCAGTGATCGCGTCGCAGTCGATATTACGTCGATCCAGAAACCGCTCGACTGGTTTCAGCAGACCACGCCGAGCCAGAGACAGGTACAATCCCGTCCACTTCTGGAATCGAGCGATGCTGTTGGGACTGATGTCGACTGCCGCATCGAGGTGGAGGCCGCTCACAGCGATAGCTCTCTTGTACTGTTCGAGCGTCGCTATCGGAGCCAGATCCCACGCATCCGCGAACGTATCGACGGTATCGCGCGCCTCCTGTGACAACGATTCGGGTCGAACGAAATCCGAAACGGCAACGAGACCGTCTTCGACGGTCACGCTCGCCATCTCCGTGAGAAATTCACGCTTGTTTGGGAGGTAGGGTGGCGAATCGATGGCGGTACAGACGTTGAACGAGTCACGTTCGAATGGAAGCTGCAACGCGTCACCAACCACGAACTGCGCGTCCACGGTTGCCGCCGCGTTTCGCCTCGCCATCGAGACGTTGCACGGAACGAGGTCGATACCCGTGGTCACAAATCCGTGCTCGGTGGCGAGATGGAGGGTGGGACCACCCCGTCCACAGCCGATATCCAGCAGAGAGACACCGTCCGTCGACCCGAGCCGAGCAGCGATGTCGGAACCGATTCGTTCGGCGAGTCGACGCTGGCTCAATCCGACGAAATGCGGCTGATACCACTCGGAATAGCCGACGTTCAGGAATTGGTTAGTCGGTAAAAACAGGGCGAACGCCTTCCAAATGGCAGCACGCTCTCCCAGAGACGAGAACTGGTCGGCGATGCGCGTTTGACCGTCATCACGGCCCATTCTCTTTCACCTCGGGTTCCGATACTTCCGAAAAACAGCACGTGGAATCCTCACAGCCTGTCAGCTGCTCACAACTCCGCGGTCGGTTGTAATCGATTCCCTTGTGTCGTTTGAGATATGTGACGTAGCCATCGTCGACGCGGTCCAGCTTTTCGTGACAGACCCACTTCTCGCCGTAGCGGCCGGCCAAGAGGCTCCGGTACGGGCAACGAAAGACAGTTCGTTCCATACCGTTGATGCTCGCTGTTTGCTCGATACGGACGCCAACGAGTCGATAGGCGAGCCGCAACCGACGCACGACGGTTTCGGGGGTCTCCGCTCTGAAGAACAATCCGTAGGCGAGGGCGTATCCGAACGCGTGCAGGAGGCGCTCAATCACGGTATTCACTCCCCCCGTGGATGACGCACCACTTCAGGATGGCGTCCATTTGGACAGAGTTCGGTTTACTGTGTTTAGTCATGGTCGTGAGCCTGTCCGCCAGTCGGAGAGGCAATCGGGTGAACGTCGGAGTAGCCGTCGGGATCGTTAGTGAATACACGCTTGCAACTCTCCGAACAGAAGTGGTACGTCTCATCATCGTGAGTGACGGTTGGACCGTCCTCGTCGGTCCGCATCCCACAGACTGGATCCCGGTACTGGCCCGGAGCACCGAGACCCCGCCGATAAACGTAGAAGAGAAATCCCGAGAGCGCAAACGCGATGAGGTTGAGATAGAACGTGTAGTTGAGTTCGAAGTACGTCTGTTCGGTTGCGGTCTGGCCGCCGGCGAGGTTCGGAACGATGCCGAGAACGTCGAACAGCTCTTCCATGAGAAATCCCGAAAAGGCCATCGTTACGAAGAACACGCCGAGGATGTAGGTCATCACTTTCCAACCGTAGTACTTCCGATAGACGTTCAGCACAGGAATCGTGATGAGGTCGGCGTAAACGAACGCGATAACGCCGGCGAAGCTGACGCCGCCGCCCCAGAGCGCGACGGCGAACGGGACGTTGCCCATGCTGCCGACGAAGCTGATGACGGCGATTGCAACGCCCATGATCGCGTTTTCAGCACTGACGAGCAGCCCGTCGCCCTGTAAGAATAGCGCGTTCCAGACCCACTGCGGGATGAACACGATGACGAACCCGGAGATGAGAAAGCCCGCGATGACGTCGGTCCAGATCATCGACCACTCCTTACGATACTGGTTACCGATCTTGTACCAGCCGCCCCATGAGAGCAGTTCGTCGCGCCAGCCACCGCTGCTGGCCATCTCCTGTTCGTAGGTCTCCATGCAGCCCGCTGAACAGAATTTCACTGTCTGGCCCCCGTCGGTGACGAGCGAATACTCGTCTTTGCCTTCCATCCCACAGGTCGGGTCTTCGGTGACACCCTGTTCTCTATCACGCTGGGTGAGTTCCGCTCGCACGTCCTCGAAGAGATTTTCAGGGAGCGTCAGATGAACGAGCAGCGCCATGACGGCGATGAGGATGATCCCGCCGAGGAGTTCGGCGACGAGGAACTCCCAGCCGAGCAGTAGCAGGATCATCAAACCCAGCTCGACGATGAGATTCGTCGAAGCGAACATGAACGCGAGGAAGTTCACAACGTGAGCACCCTTTTTGAATAGCCCTTTGCCGATGGCGACAGCGCCGAAACTACAGCCACTACTCGCGGCACCGAACAGCGTCGCTTTCGTGAGACCGGAGAGGTCTCCCTCACCGAGAACCTTCGCCATACGCTCTTTGGAGACGTACACTTGGACGAGGCTGGTGATGACCAGCCCCATGATGATTGCCCACGCAGCGACCCACAAGAACCCAACGCCGATGCGGAGTGATTCGAGAACTCCATCGACGAGTGTTGTCGGCATAGTTCGAATGAGGTGGGCATCATTTTTGTCGATTGTTGCTCAGAAACCGAAGAAAGAGAGGCGCTATATTGCGGAATTGGAAGACACTATCAACCGGACCCGACGGCAGTATAGAAGAGAATTATTGGCGTCTGCGGACGGAATAAAAGCAGTACACTATTGATTCTCTCTATTTGAAGGCGGATTTCGTCGTATTGAGAGCGGACAAACAACTGACACTATATTGATATGAACAGTAATAATCACGAATATCAATTTGAGCCGTAGATTTCCTCTATCTCGGTTTCAGCTGGATTTTCATGGTTCTATGACCCCTGCTTTAGTTCGAAGGTTGTCGGTGATATTACCGGAACTGTGAAAGCCATAATCGCAATAAAGCATCGACGTGTCAGTAGATACTGTATCATGTCGACGACGAATACGCTCGAAACGGAGATATTGAATCGGTCGGTGAGATTTGACTATTCCGAACGATGGATCGGCTACTCGTTGTTCCTGCTTCGAATCATGATGGGATGGACGCTCTTTCAGGGCGGGATTACCAAACTCATCACGTATCTCGATGATGATCCAGCAAACAACTGGACTGCGGCTGGGTTCTTGACGGGTGCAGTCCCGGAGGGCAATCCACTGATGGGTGCGTGGGTCGATATGGCTGGCAGTCCCCTCATCGACCTGTTGAACATGTGGGGTCTCACGCTGACCGGACTCGCGCTCATCCTCGGTGCGTTCGTCCGATGGAGTGCGTTCTGGGGCGCGGTGATGATGCTGTTTTATTGGGCGGCTAGCCTTGAGGGTGGTCTGCTGGCCGGACTCCCGCTCGCCAACGGCTGGGTCGTCGACGACCACCTCGTGTATGCGGTCCTGTTGTTCGGCTTGGGCGCGTTCGGTGCCGGGCGGATTCTGGGCCTCGATTCCTATCTCGAACAGCTTAGCGTGGTTGAATCCAATCCGTGGCTCCGGTATCTGTTGGGATAAACGGAGCGTAGTGACCAACTATCGCTCCAAGCGTGTTCGCCGGTAGAACACGCCCACTACAAGGAAGATAGCGAGGAGAAGGTAGCCAACCGCCCAGCCGTGGGGACTAACGTATTGACATCGGTGTAAAACCGGTATCGACGATTACGCGAAGGGATGATGCCCGGGAAAGAGCTTCATCCGCAACTCGTAGCTGGACTGGACGAACAGCGGGTCCTGAAACAGTCCGATATCGAGCATCGGCAGGACCAACATAATCCAGATTCCCGCGGTTGGTCGAACACCGCGACGACGGCCACGCGCGAGGGGGCGAACGGCTCCGAGAGTCAGTCATTGATCGCAGTGCTGTCCACGATATCATAAAAATTACTGGTCCCTACATTCCCCGACTTACAGCCAGACAAGAGCGTCGTCTGCCGATTACTCGAAGATGGGTTCGACGTCTATCCCATCGATTGGAACAAGCCTTGAGATCGGTTGGCTTACTGTATCCTTGTTACTTCAGATGTATTCTGATCATTTGATGTGTGAGACTGGTCATAGAGAGAAGGCTTCCGCTTCGTTAGCGGAGGAATCCGAGCAGCTTGTAGTCGTGGTCGGGGGTATACCGCCGGAACAGCAGGCTGTTCGAGAGCACCGAGACGCTCGAAAAGGCCATCGCGGCCGCGGCCAACACCGGTTGGAGCAATCCCAGCGAGGCGAGCGGAATCATCGCCGTGTTGTAGCCGAGCGCCCAGAAGAGGTTTTGCTTGATCTTCTGGAGCGTGCCGTCGGAGATGCGGATGGCCTTCACCACGTCGAGGGGATCGTCGCGCATCAGCGTGACGTCGGCGGCCTCGATAGCGACATCAGTACCGGAGCCGATGGCGGTGCCCACGTAGGCGGTTGCGAGCGCGGGCGCGTCGTTGACGCCGTCGCCGACCATCATCGCCCTCCGACCGTCCTGCTGGATGGCGTCGAGCGCATCGGATTTATCCTCGGGAAGAACCTCCGCGCGAACGTTGTCGGGGTCGATCCCCACCTCTTCGGCGACCGCTCTGGCCGTCCGCTCGTTGTCGCCGGTGATCATATGGACCGCGAGATCCCGTTCGTGGAGCGCCGCAACGGCCTCTTTCGCGCTCTCTTTAACCGTATCGGCGTCAGCCACCAGCCCCAGCAGAGTATCGTTGCTAGCAACCAACATCGCGGTCTTGCCCTCACCTTCGAGCCGTTCGAGTTCGTCCTCGGCGGCCGATGGATCGATGTCATTGTCGCGCATGAGTTTGCGGTTGCCGACGAGCACTTCCTCGCCGTCGACCGTCGCACGGACTCCGTGGCCGGGAACGTTCTCGAAGTTCTCGGGGTCAGTGAGGTCGATGCCGCGCTCTTCAGCGCCCTCAACGATGGCCTGCGCGAGCGGGTGCTCGCTGCCAGCTTCGGCACTCGCCGCAGCGTGGAGTACGGTCTCCTCGTTGATTTCCGTTTCAGCTCCCGGTTCTGCCTCTCCTCTGATCGCCTGTGTACCACCGTCGGCTGCCGTCTCAGCGTCGCCACCGTCAGTGGCGGTGCGAGTGCTGTCGAGCGGAACGACGTCGGTCAGTTCCATTTCACCTTCAGTGAGTGTCCCCGTTTTGTCGAACACTACCGTGTCGACGTCCTTGGCGCGTTCGAGGATGTCACCACCCTTGAACAGCACGCCTGTCTGGGCACCGATAGATGTCCCGACCATTGTCGCCGCCGGCGTCGCCAGCCCGAGCGCACAGGGGCAGGCGATGAGCACGGCGGAGGCGAAGACGACCACAGCGAACTCGAAGATCGAGACCGTACCGCCAGCCACTGCCGGTCCGCCCGCGACGAGTCCCCACAGCGGCAGTGCGCCGACGAATCCTGCGAGTGCTTCGGGGAACAGATACCAGACGAGACCCCACAGCAGCGCGTTCGCTATCACGATAGGCACGAAATACGACGAGATGCGGTCGGCGAGATTCTGAATGTCGGGCTGGCGAGACTGAGCTTCCTTCACAGTCTGGACGATCTGCTGGAGCGCCGTGTCCGCGCCGACCTTGGTCGCTTCAACAGTGAGGACACCATTCTCGTTGATGGTCGAACCCACGACTTCGTCACCTTCCTCCTTTTCGACGGGCACCGACTCGCCGGTGACCATCGACTCGTCGACTGCCGACTGGCCGTCGACCACCACGCCGTCGGTCGGAATCTGCTCACCCGGCCGGATCTTCATCCAGTCGCCGACATCGACCTCATCGAGAGGGACTTCCTCTTCATTTCCATCCTCATCGACGACGGTTGCGGTGTCGGCCTCCATCTCCAAGAGCTGCTGGAGTGCCTCGCTAGCCTGTCCCTTCGAGCGGGCTTCGAGGTAGTTGCCGAGCGTGATGAACACGAGGATCAGCGCGGCGGTGTCGAAGTACAGCCCGCCCGCGAGCAGGCCTAACAGGACCACGACCGAGTAGAGGTACGCGGTCGTCGAGCCGAGCGCAATCAACACGTCCATGTTCGCCGAGCGGTTTTTCACGAGCGCCTTGTACGAGTTCTTGTAGAACGGCCAGCCGAGGACAGCCTGCACGGGCGTCGCAAGTAGGAACTCGACCCAGCCGAACTCAATGCCGAAAATCGTCTCGGGGAGCGCCCCGCCGCCCAAAATGAATTTCTCGATGAGGAACGCGAGCATCGGGAGCGAGAGTGCTGCGCCGAACAGCGTCAGCCGAAGTTGGTGGCGGATCTCTTCGTTCCGTGCGGCGTCGCGCTGGTCCTGCTCGGAGTCCCCACTCCCGTCGTCGCGCACGGGTGAGTAGCCAGCGCTCTCAATCGCATCGTAGAGCTGCTCGCAGTCGGTTTCGGCGGGGTTGTACTCGACGTTCGCCTCGTCGGTCGCGTAGTTGACTTCCGCCGAAATCACGCCAGGAACGTCTTCGAGCGCTTCCTCGTTGGTCTCGGCGCAGTTTGCACACGTCATATCCGTAATGCCAATGGAGGCTGACGTGCTCAGTGCGCTGTACCCGGCGTCGTCGATTGCCGTGTAGATCGCCGCGAGTGACGTTGCTTCCGGGTCGTATTCGACAGTTCCCTCGTCGGTGGCGAAGTTGATGTTCGCCTCGCTCACCCCGTCGAGGTCGGTGAGGGCCTGAGTGATTGTTTGCGAACAGTTCGCACAACTCATGCCCTGTATGTCGAGTTGTGTTTTTCGGTGACTCATCACCAGTAACTACGTGATGCTCGTTTAATGCGGTTGTTCTTATGATACTCAAGGCTCAGGCCTGTGCAGACTTATGGTTCGAAAGTGGTTGCGATGAGAGTCAATCTACCCTGTTGCTTCCTCTTCCATCCGTTCGTACTGCTCTTCAAACCGGGCTTCACACGAGGAACAGCAGAACTGGTGGAGTTCGTCGCCGATACGGGCGGCAGTCCCTTCACGGGTGACGGTATTGCCGCACTCAGCACACGTCAGAGCGAACTTCGTTTCCCTGAGGGTGGGCGTCCATTTGACACCCGTCAGAAGCTGTACGTCGTAGTCCTTGATGCTCCGTACGTCGAGTATCTCTGCAAGCCACGTTGGGACATCGCCATCGACAACGAGTGCGTAGCAGAGGAGATCGTGTTCGGCGGTCGTGAACACGTATTCGACTGCTTCGGCTTCGAGAAGCTCTGCACGGACGGATTCGAACCGTTCCGATTTAACCGTGAGCTTCAGGAGAATGGGAACGCCCTCGTAAAGCTGTGACCGGTCGACATCGACGGTAAAGCGACGGATGATGCCTATCTCCTGTAGCCGCTTGACACGCTCTGAGACAGCCGGTGGCGACAGATCAACCACCTCGGCGATTTCGCTCCACGGCTGACGTGCATCGCTCAGCAACAGGTCGAGGATTTCGAGGTCCGTTTCATCGAGATCGCGCATACTGTTACTGACGGCATCAACCACTAAATGCTCTTCCGAATATCCACTTTGGAACCAACAGCTTCCGGGTCATCAAACCACCACTATCGAAGCAGAAATCGGAATAAATCAGGCGGGCATAGGATTACCTGTATGACGACGACAATCACAGTCGAAGGAATGAGCTGCGAGCACTGTGAACAGACTGTCGAGGAGGCACTTCAGGGCATCTCCGGCGTCTCGGATGTCCGTGCGGATCACGAGGCGGAAAACGCCACAATTGAGGGTGACCCTGACAGCGACGCCATCGTCCGAGCAGTCGAAGACACGGGTTACGAAGCCTCGGTGTGAGCATTCCACCCTATTCCACCGCACAAAAGAAATCCAAGGGACAATATAGTGTAGAAGACACACTACTACACACAACCAAGCCTATGACGTACACGCTCACCACGACCGCCGACGAATCGCTCGACGAAGCAGTGGCCGCGACAACTGATGCACTTGAAGACGAAGGATTCGGTGTCCTCAGCGATATCGATGTCCGTGAGACGCTCAAACAGAAACTCGACGTCGACACTCGACAGTACCGCATCCTCGGTGCATGTAACCCACAGCTCGCCCACGAAGGTCTCGACGAAGAACCCGAACTGGGTGCGCTCCTGCCATGCAACGTCATCGTCTACGAATCCGACGACAGTGTGACCGTGAGCGCGGTCGATCCCGGACAGCTCGTCGGCATCACCGACAACCCCGCGCTTGATTCCATCGCCGAAGAAGTCTACGAGCGCTTCGAGCGCGTCCTTGAAACCGTTGGCGAGGAGGCGTGAGGCGATGGCCAACTCTACTCGGACGGACCTTGCGACGATACTACTGGTCGGTCTCGCCATCCTCGTGTTGGCTCCGATGCTCATGATGGGATTCGCAATGCCGATGATGGGTGGGATGTACGGCTATGGCGCGGGCGGGAACGCCGGACTCGTCGGGCTTCTCGTCCCGCTCGTCGTGCTTCTCGTGGTTCTCGGAGCCGGCTATCTCCTCGTCCGTCGCGTAGCCGGCCACACCGACTCGCGTGATACTGCGCTGGAGGAACTCCGGAGCGCCTACGCACGCGGCGACCTCTCCGACGAGGAGTTCGAAACTCGCCGGGAGAAACTCGAAAGCGACTGACTCCAATTATATGAACCTGGATATCTCTCGACGAGAGCTGCTCGCAGCCACCGGGGGCGCGTCTCTTAGCATGCTTGCCGGCTGTTCGTCTTCGTCGTCGAGCACCGATTCGTCCACGCCGACCGTGGCTTCGGCCCCAGCAAGCGCCGAGCCATCGCCCGAAGCAGCCACCTCGCAGTCACCGACCGTCCCGAAAAACGCTGATCAGCAGCGAACGCTCACTGCCACGACCGGCCCGATTTCGCCCAACGGAACCGAACGCTCGAATCCCGCATGGCTCTACGACGGACAGACGCCCGGACCGGAACTGCGGGTCGCCGAGGGCGACGTGCTTCAGGTCAGCCTCGAAAACCAGCTGCCCGACCCAACGACGATACACTGGCACGGGATTCCGCTCGCCAACCCGATGGACGGCGTGCCGAACGTCACGCAAGCGCCCGTCGAACCCGACGGCACGTTCACCTACACCTTCGAAGCGGTCCCGGCCGGGACGTATTTCTATCACAGTCATATTGGGCTACAGCTCGACCGCCACCTCATCGGCCCGCTCATCGTCGAGGAGGAGTCGCCACACGTTGCGTTCGACCGCGACATCGTCGTGATCTTCAACGATTACCTGCGGGGTGCCCCGCAGCCGGAATCCGAATGGGCCGTTCAGGGCGGAGGCGGTATGGGTGGTGGAATGGGTGGAGGTATGGGTCGCAATCAGATGGACGGTGGTATGAACATGGCCTCACGTCCGGACTACGCGGGCCTGCTCGCAAACGGCCGTCTTCCGTCGAATCCATCGGAGTTCACCATCGAAAAGGGCGAATGGCTCCGAGTCCGATTCATCAACGCCAGCGGGGCGACGACGTTTCGCGTCGGTCTCGGTGGCCATCGACTGAACATCACCCACGCCGATGGCCAGCCCGTCGAACCCGTCACGACCGACTCGTTCGCCTTCGGTCCCGGCGAGCGCTACGATGCAGTCGTCGAAGCGAACAATCCCGGAGCGTGGGCCATCGAGGCCCGGTCGGTCGATGGCGACGAACAACCGGCCACGGCGACGCTGCGCTACGAGGGTGCTACCGGCACTCCACGCAAACCGTCGTTCGATGGCAATCAGCTCGGCTACGGCGACCTTCACGCGGTTGAATCCATCGAGGGGCTACAGGGGTCACCGGACCGGACGTTCGATGTCACCCTCTCGGCAGGCCGCGGTCCGGGAACGTGGCTCATCAACGGCCAGCGATTCCCCGACGCGGACCCGTTTGCCGTGAAGGCTGGCGAGCACGTTCGGATACGGCTGAACAATCGAAGTCCAGTCGCTCACCCAATGCATCTCCACGGACACTTCTTCCACGTCGGCGACGTGCTCAAGGACACGGTGATGGTGCCGGGCCACATGGGCCGGGTCACGATTGACTTCCTCGCGGACAATCCTGGCGAGTGGCTGTTCCACTGTCACAACATCTACCATCTCGACGGCGGTATGGGACGTATCATCGAATACACCGGCTGAACACGAAAACAGGACACTACACTACTATGAGCGAACATTCGATACGTGACGAAACCGAACGAGGAAACGAACCTGCAACCACCGACACACCGCCGACCCACCGGCCCGGCGATAGCGGCGATGACATCGCTCAGACGGACCACTCAGGTCACGAGGAGATGTTCCGCCGACGCTTCTGGATATCGCTGGCTCTCTCGATTCCAGTCATCGTCTTCAGCGAATTCATCCAGGATATCTTCAACTACACCGCACCTGTCTTCCCCGGCAGTGAATGGATAACGCCGATTCTCTCGGTAGTCGTCTTCGCGTATGGGGGCGTGCCGTTCCTCTCGATGGCGCGGACGGAGCTCGAAAACCGCGAGCCGGGCATGATGATGCTCATCTCGCTGGCGATCACCGTCGCGTTCGTCTACTCGCTGGCGAGCCTCGTCCTTCCGGGGACGACGCCGTTTTTCTGGGAGCTCGTAACGCTGATCGACATCATGCTGCTGGGCCACTGGATGGAGATGCGCTCGGTCCGGCAGGCCTCGGGTGCACTTGACGAGCTCGCAAAGCTCATGCCCGACACCGCAGAGCGCGTCACCGAGGGCGGCGACACCGAGGAAGTTCCGATTGATGAGTTGACCGAGGACGACGTCGTGCTCGTCCGTCCGGGCGCGAGCGTCCCTGCCGACGGCGAAGTCATCGAGGGCGAGTCATCGGTCGACGAGTCGATGATAACCGGCGAGTCCCGTCCGGTCGACAAAGATCCTGGTAGCGAAGTCGTCGCCGGGACGGTCAACCAGGACGGCAGCCTCCGTGTGCGGGTGACCACGACGGGTGAGGAGACGACGCTGGCGGGTATCATGCGTCTCGTCGATGAAGCTCAGCAGTCGAAATCCCGGACGCAGTTGCTCGCCGACCAGGCGGCGGGCTGGCTGTTCTACGTCGCGTTGGGTGTTGCGGCTCTCACGCTGGTCGGCTGGGTCATCGCAACTGGCTTCGACATCATGGTCCTCGAACGTGTCGTCACCGTCCTCGTCATCGCGTGTCCGCACGCGCTTGGACTCGCGGTCCCACTCGTAGTTGCAATCAACACCTCGACCGCGGCCCAGAACGGGATGCTCATCCGCGACCGCATTGCCATGGAAGAGTCCCGGAATCTCGATACAGTGATGTTCGATAAAACTGGGACGCTCACCAAGGGTGAGCAGGGCGTCGTCGGCGTCGAGACGGCTGAAGACTGGGACGAAGCACGGGCGTTTGGCGTGGCTGCGGCCGTCGAGGGCGACTCCGAGCACATGATCGCCCGTGCCATCCGGAACGCGGCCGACGAGCGCGACGTCGACCGTCCGCAGGTCTCGGAGTTCGAGAACCTCCGTGGTCTCGGCGTCCGCGCTACCGTGGATGGGACGACTGTGCATCTCGGCGGACCGAACCTCCTCAGAAAATTCGACATCGAGCGGTCCGAATCCATCACGTCGTTCGCCGAAGAAGCCGGCGCGAACGCACAGACGGTCATCTATCTCGTCCGCGAGGAAACCGATGTGGTCGCCGCGTTCGCACTCGCGGACGTCATCCGCGAGGAGAGCCACCAAACGATCCGAGCGCTCCATGATATGGACATCGAGGTGGCGATGATCACCGGCGATTCCGAGGACGTCGCGGCCGCGGTTTCCGAAGAGTTAGACATCGACCAGTACTTCGCTGAGGTGCTTCCCGAGGAGAAGGATCAAATGGTCACGCAGCTGCAAGAGGAGGGAAAGCTCGTTGCAATGGTCGGCGATGGAGTCAACGATGCACCCGCGTTGACGCGGGCCGATGTCGGTATCGCCATCGGCTCCGGTACTGACGTGGCCATTGAATCTGGCGACATCATCCTCGTCGAGAACAACCCGCTCGACGTGATGCGGCTCGTGCGCCTCTCGAAGGCGAGCTACCGGAAGATGCAGGAGAATCTCGTCTGGGCGACCGGCTACAACGTCTTCGCGCTCCCGCTCGCCGCGGGGGTACTCGCACCGATCGGTATCCTGCTTTCGCCCGCAGTGGGCGCAGTATTCATGTCGCTGTCGACGATTATCGTCGCCATCAACGCCCGCCGACTCCGCGGAGTAGACCTCTCGTGAGCGAGCGCGGTCGGTCGATCTACGACTGGTGGAGTCGTCACGAACGCCTGTTCAACCGACTGTACGATGTCGCCTTCCTCGGTCGTGAGACCGAACTCCGCGAGCGGGCGGTGAAGTCGCTTGCGCTCGACTCCGGCGAGCGCGTACTGGAACTCGGCTGTGGTCTGGGCAACTCCTTCGAAGCGCTTCGCACTCGTGTGGGGAGCCAGGGAGCTGTAGTCGGCGTGGACTACAGCCACGGAATGGTGGAGCGCGCCGCCGAACGGGTTCGGCAGGCAGGCTGGAGGAACGTTCATCTAGTACATGGTGATTCAGGGCGTCTCGGAGCCGATGACGGGGCGTTCGATGCGGTCTATGCTGCAATGACGCTGAGTGCCATGCCGAATCCAGCAGACGCGGTCGACACGGCGTACCGAGCGCTGCGTCCCGGCGGTCGGATTGTCGTCCTCGACGCGCAGCCATTTCAAGAGTTCCCGTGGACGATTCTCAACCCCGTGATCGTCCCTCTCTCGAAGTACACGACGAACTGGTTTCCCGAGGAAAACATCCCAACAGCGCTCGCCAGCCGATTCGGATCAACGACGGTAGCCACATTCAACGGTGGAACGATTTTCATCGCTACCGCACGAAAACCGAAGCAGAACGACGAGATATAGTGAGATGAATCAATCAACATCGGTAACCAACGGCCTGATGGCGATTCTCCTATGAGCCAGAGTGGTGTTCGCACGCGGGCAGCGACGGGGTTCGCCACCGGTGCGGCACTCTCTGTGGGAGGACTTCTATGTCTATCCTCGCTTTTGAGTGATGTTGGCCACGTGCACGTCCTATGGCCTACTGTTAGTGTTCTCGGAGCGGTTGCACTCACAGCCATGGTCTGGGTTGCTGTCCATCGCGCCTCGCCACCGGTATCCAAACAGGCTGGCTGGATGGGTGTGTTCGTCGTCTTCGGACAGGCGATTGACGCGGTTTCGACGGCAGTCGGCGTCGACATTCTCGCCGTGTCCGAGCAGGTGCCGCTTTCACGCGCCGTCTTAAATCTCGCTGCGACGCTCCCCACCGCATCGATAATCGGCGTCGGATGGCTCTTCGTCGTCCTCAAGCTGAGTCTCGCAACGGGTCTGGTCTGGGTAGTCGCCACCGACAGCGAAACGACGCCGCTCGGGACGCGGCTTCTCTTTCTCGCAGCGGGGCTCGCCGGTTTCCTCCCCGGAGTTCGAAACCTCGTCCTCTATGCGCTGGCGTGATCGTCCATCATCCCATTAGCTACGGACGACTCACGTGTGGAACCGGCCATCGATTCGGCAACACTCAGGTCACCCTCTCAAAAAGCACATATTCCACCCAGTTTCAGCCATATATATGAGACGACGCACGCTTCTCGCTGTGTCTACAGCGGCTCTGGCCTCTCTTGCAGGTTGTGCCGGTGATTCGGGTGGAGCGAACGAGAGTCCGACGGCCGTTCCACCAACGGGCAAGTCTAGTGATCAATCACCCCAGCAATGTCCCACGTCCACTCCGAGATCAAAGACGATCTCGAAACGAGCTGGAGGAGGTACCGACGAACCGAGCACCACGGCTGTCTCTCGACGAGAGTCCGGAACCGCTTGCAGGGGCGTAAGCAAGATCTCGTTCTATGCGCTTGGCGAGATTGCCGATGGAATTTGGCGTCAGGATACCGTTTGGGTCGATTTCAGCCGTGAAGCGAGCACACGGGTTCGGTTGGTGGTGCTGGAAAACGATACCGTCCTCGGTACGACTCGGGTCGGACAGCCACCGAGTACTGGTACGGCCTCGGCTGGGGTGCCGATTACTCTCAGGACCGAACTTTCAGGGGAGCACACGATTCGTGTGGTCGCGTATCCAGATACGGGTGAGGACGGCGAGTTTACCCCTGCAGGGGTGACTCCCTGTCAGCACGAGGGTGAAATCGTTCGAACAGAACCGACGACGATCGATTTTAGCAGATTTGCCGAGATCACCTCTTCGACGCCACGTGGCACGTAAGCGGTCTCTGGTCACGGCGATGGTATCAACCATCGCTTAATTTGAACGGAACCGTCACCACATGACCCGTCGCGCGAGTACGTAAATCAGAAGCGATGCGATGAACGTCCCGATGAGCGATTCGGCCATCGCGAGCCCTTTCGCATACCCGAGTGGAACCCAGTCGCCATAGCCGAGCGTCGTGAACGTAACGACGCTGAAGTAGAGGCTCTCCGCGAGAATGGCCACCAAATTCCTGATACCAGTGACCGTGGAGGGATCGAGCGGGCCGCCCGTCGCATAGGTGAGAGCTGCCCCCGAACTCGACCGGCGCAACCCGCCGACCGCGGAGAGGGGATAGAGCACTGCACTCAGAACGATCACCACGAGTGCAGTGTAGACCACGTTCCAAATCCCCTCACCGTACTGCATCACCCAGCGTGCGCCTTCGGCTTTCGCCCAGCGAAGGTACTGTCCCCTCGCCCAGACTTGCCGCCGCTGGGTGTCGTGTTGCCGAACGTAATACTCGCTCGCCTGCTGGTTCAGCTTGTTCTCTCGGGAAATGGTTTGCAGTGCGCCGTACGTCCAGATCGCCTTATCCAGTAGATCAACATTCCCATCGGCGACGACAGCGCCGAGTGACTCGTCCTCAGGGATCATCTGCTCGTAGCTACAAACCCCATCGAGGGACGTTCAGTGGTCGATCCGGCAGTTGTCGTGGACACTCCCGTAGAAGTGAGCCCCGGTGAGATCCGCCCCGCGGAGATCGGTTCGGATCATCGCTGCGTACTCTAGGTCCGCCTCGGTAAGATCGGCGTCAACCAGAAGCGTCTCTTTGAGCGTTGCATCCGTCAAGGTCGTCTCACGAAGCATCGCGCGCCTGAGAGTCGTGTTGCTGAGGTGGCGTCGGTTAGTCCGCATCCGAGAGATCGGCGTCTTCGAATCGTGCATGCGAGAGATCGGCACCGACGAGCGTAGCGCCAACGAGGGTCACCTCCGCCCCGCTGACGTGTGAGAGATCCGCCCCATCGAGCGTAGCACGATCCAGGCAGGTGGCGTCGAGAACGCTATCCGAAAAGTCACACCCAGTACAGTTCGCTCGGGAGAGATCGGCGCGACTACAGTCGGCGTTCCGTAGGGTTGCGTTTGTCAGACAGGCATTCCGGAGCGTACAGTCCGCAAACGAGAGGGAAGAACCTATCGACACGTTCGGGAGATACGCCCCGTCCAACCGCTCTCGGTTATCGGTACGGGCCGCGGCGAGCGCATCTACTGGCTTGTTCGCTCGCTCAACGTGTCAGACACAGTGATCGGTGTCTCCCCATGACGGCCGCCAGCAACTGTACGCGCCGGCAGTGTCGGATTCGCTGTCGAAAGAGTAGCTACAACGCTCCGCTGGAGTAGGTGGCGTCTCGTGGGTCAAAGAAGTCATCATGTCCTCACTAGCCATCAGTACGTCCGGAGTCGGGCGTTCTCTTGGTTATTGCGTATCATGGTGCAATCGTCCCCGTTCAAACCGTCGTCTACGAGGGGTTTCCGGTGGGAACCCCCTCAACTGTACTGTCCGGGTATAGTTCGACACACCCGAACTTCCTCTCGGAAGTTGCTTTGGATCAAAAATAACGATCGATTCTGTACTGTCCCGTGCTGAGGAGTCTCCTGCAGCTGTGGAGACCGTATTCAGGCCATGTTCCGGCAGCTTTCTGCACAGCGGGGCAGGATTTCGGCGCAAGCCTGGCAGTGGTCGTGGTCGTGCTGTTCGCACTCCTCAGCACACGCCTCACACGCCTCAGCACAGGCCTCGGCGACCTGAGAGTTGAATTCGGAGTCTCGAACACACAGTCGCGCACACAGCGACGCGAGGTCGGCGACGTCCCGGCAGAGCCGGAGGCATTCGGCCATCCCCTCACCGTGGCCCGCGCACTCGTCGGCACACCACTCACAGACCTCGGCGGCCTCGATGCAGGTATCCACGCACTCTTCCATCTCATCGCTCAGACCGATCTGTTGGACTGCCATTGCACCTCAGATATCGGGCGGATCGTTTTTGTGCTTTCTGGGCAACGATATTCGATTGTTTCACAGATCTATTTCGGGTGGCTTGAGGTAGATTGTGGAACAGTCCCAAAAACGAAAACCACCACGAGGGGATGGTACAGATCTTCTGTTTCGAAGTTAGCGATGAGCAGCAGTACAGACCATTTCTACGCGGTATTCGCTCCCCTTGCAAACGACAGGAGAATGTGTTTGACTCGCCATAGCATACACATAGCCATGACTGGGATCGACGACGTTGATTACGAGATCATCGAGCTGCTGATGGAGAACGCTCGTCACTCCTATCGAGAGATCGCAAAGCAGGTCGACCGTTCGCCACCGACAGTTTCGGATCGCGTTGAACGTCTTCAGGAGATAGGCGTCATCGAACGATTCACCCTTGATATTGATCGGTCGATATTGGTCGAAGGACCGTCGGTACTCGTCGAACTTGATGTTGAACCCAATAGTGATGAAACCGTAGCGAACACGCTCGCTGACACGCCAGCTGTCGAACACATTATTCGAACGCTCGACGCGACGGTATTATTTGTCGCACACGGGAGCGAACAAGACATCCGGGCTCTCCTCTCGGAAACTCTCGATGGTGCACAGATTCGGAGTTACACGGTGCGACTGGTGAGTGAATCAACTTGGAAACCACAGCTGGGTGCAGAGTCGGTCTCGATGGAATGTACCGTCTGTGGAAAATCAGTTGATGACGGCGAGACAGTCGAGTTGGGTGAGCAGACTCACGAAGTCTGCTGTACGTCGTGTGCCTCGAAGATCAAGACACAATACGATGAGCTCAAAGAAGCCGCGGCGAGCGAATGATCTCTAGGGGTTAGACGAAACAGACGTATGATCTGAGTCTATCGTTGTTGACGACTGCATATCGTATGAAAACACCGCGGCAAAACGGACGCGAAAAACAGCTGTTTTTCGCATCGATACGAAAACCCCTGTTCTTTATGTACTGAATCCCGGTACGAATAGGGTGTCCGAATCCACCATGCAGATCGCCGCCTACGTCCGCGTCTCGACCGACGACCAGAACGAGGATCGCCAGATGCGCGCGATCCGCCAGAAGTACAGTGAGACGGAGACATCGAACGAGATCGAGTGGTTCTGTGACCTTGGCGAAAGCGGGGCATCGACCTCCCGGCGGGAGTACCAGCGTCTCCGCGAGCACGTCGCGGAGTACGACGTGGTGGTCGCGCACGAACTCGATCGGCTCGGGCGGTCGTTCGCCGACCTCGCTGGCTTCGTCGAGGACCTCCGCGAGAAAGGCGTTGGCATCGACCTCGTGAACCAACCTATCGGGACGGTCGGCGAGGACGATTGGATGGCCGAGATGATGCTCAACATGATGATGGTGTTCGCCGACGCCGAGCGCAAGATGATCCGCTCGCGCGTCCAGGAGGGTATCGACGCCGCCATCGCCGACGGCAAGCGTGTCGGTCGCCCGCCGTTCGGCTATACCGTTGAGGATGGTTTCCTCCAGCAGATTCCCGCCGAGTACGTCCGCACCCAGACGTTCATCCGCGAGGTCCGCAAGGGCCGTGAGAAGCACGCCACCGCTGGCTTTTTCGAGATTCCCGAGTCAGCGGTCCAGAGCATTCTTGCGCGGGCCGAGGCGAACTACGACGTCCCGTTCGACAACGACCAGTGGCGGCTCGAACGTGCGAAGGTCAGCGCTGGCGAGAAGGACCTCCCGCCGCTCGATGCCCAGAGCAGATACTCTCCCGCACTGACGAGCGTCCCAGAGCAGTAACTGTTCAAGGAAGTGCAAGCGTTCGGAACCATCGGTGCCCCCGAGCGAGAACGACTCGATCATGATCCGGTGACGAGGCGGTCGTCGTACCCGACAGAAACCGATGGGACAACACTCGCCACGCTACCGTAGCCGCGTGTGAACAGCGCCACCTCCGCGCAGTGTTCGTCTGTCGGACGACTTGTGGGTACGGTTAGATATACTATATGAGTCCGAAGTCAACGCCAGAGTCGGACTCAGCCGACACAGATGCACGTATCGACGCGAAATCACCCACCACAAGCCCGCTGGACGACACTGCGGAGATGGTGGCAGCGGCTCTCGTCGCCGACGCCACCGGCTACAATGGCCGGTCACGGTTTTTCGAGGACGACCCCGACGGGACAGGCGATGCTCTCGACGGATTCGTTGCGGATGTCACGACCATCGCGCAATCACAGTGTGAGCGGGCCGGGAGCTACACCGACATCGAGACGCTGGTCTGCCACCTTCCGATCGATCATCTCACGTTCGCCGCACAAGATTCGTTAGCACCGTATTCGGGACGGTATCCGATGGCGATCCACGTTCGAGCGACCCTCCTCATGGAGATCAACGGGTGGGACGAAACTGCCCTCCACGACCACCTCCGAACACATCCTTCGCTGCGCCAGAATCTTGGCTTCGAAACCCTCCCGAATCAATCGACGTTCTGGCGCGCGTGGAACGAACGCTTCAGCGAGAAGCTCCGCGACGCCGTACGGGAGTGTGCTGACTCGATTGTGAGGGCCGCGCGTGCCTGCGGGGTGTCGCTTCCTGACCGGATCGACATCGACGAAGCAGATGAGTCGGACGCCGACGACCCTCCCGAACGTCAACTCGTCGCCGCAAAAACCGACGAGGTGTGGCAGCAGGCCAAACCGTTCGTGACCGACGCCTTCGCGCTCTCTCGTGGCCCGAACTGGCAGATTCATGAGAACGCCTTCTGGGAGCAACATGCCTACATGGGGATGCGCGAGGACATGTACGCCCGCAGCGGCCCCGCGTCGTTCTCACTCGATACCACACGCGAACGGATTCCTACGGGATCGACCCACCGTTACCAGATCGGAAAGCTCTCGGTCGCGGAGATCCGCTCGATGCTTCGCAATACGACGCGGATGCTGATCGCCCGCGCTCGCCAGAACGGCGAGCTCGATGGACCGGTCTTTGCGGCCATCGACGTGACCAAGGGCTTCCCGTTCACCGGTGATCTGGAGGACCACGATGACGATATCCTCGGCTACAAGGACGGCAACGACTACTACCAGTGGGCGGTGCTCAAAATCGTCGGGATGGATGTGCCGCTCGTCCTCGACGCCATTCCGCGCGTGCGAGGTCAGTCGAAAGACGAGATCGTCGAGAAGCTCCTGTCGCAAACGACCGAAATGGTGGATATCGACCTCGTGATGATGGACCGCGAGTTCGACAGCGGCCCTGTGAAGGACACCTGTGAGGAGTACGGCGTCCACTTCCTCAATCCGACACGCATCTTTGAACGCAGTGATGAGGCCGAAACCATCGCGTGGATGTACCGCAACGGCAAACGCTTCCACGTCACCGAGGAAGAGACGCTTGAGGGCACGTCGACACGCAAACAGATCTACCTCCCGCAGCGGTCGAATTCGGACGATGACGAGGACGACAGTCTCTCAGAGGTGTGGACGGAGATGTGCGGCGAGTGGGAGTTCGAGAATGTGGACGGCGAACCGAGCGAGGGGATGTCGTTCTCGCGGCTGCTCGCGGATATCCAGCGAGAAGAGGAAGTCGAAGAGCGCAAGCAGAAAGCCAAGGATGGAGACGTAGACACCGCCGAAACCGTCGTCTTCGAGACCAACCACCCCTACGTGACAGCGCGTGGCACTGACGATCAACGGATGGAGGGGAAGGAATTCATCCACATGATCGAGCGGCTGATCCGGTGGTATCGCCGCCGTTGGGGTATCGAGAACGGCTTTAAGAAGCAGAAACACTTCATGGTGCGAACCACCTCGACTGAACGCGACTATCGGTTCTTCAACTTCGCGTTCGCGTGCGTCCTCTACAACGTGTGGCGACTGGTCGACCTGCTGGTGAAGATCGCCATCGACGGCGAGGACCTCACGTACAAGCCACGAGTGGATGCGAACCAGTTCCTGACCGTGGCGAAACAATACTACGGCCTCGATCCGCCTGATTAACGCCAGACCATCTCTGTGAGCGCCCGGTCATGAGCGACAGCTCTCTTGGACGCTGGTTTGTTTCACGCTTTGAGACACTGGTTCTGAAACCGTGATCCGATTCTGGTCGCGACTCATTTGGTATGTCAAGAAACCGGCTGCAACGAACGTTCGACTCGTGCATTCAGCGGCTACCTAGCCGACATCAGA